>CAMAWZ010000035.1 GCA_945861995.1 Pseudorhodobacter antarcticus | reverse complement strand
TGCCGTACAAGAAGGTATCGTTGTGGGCGGCGGCGTGGCTTTGGTGCAGGCTGGCAAAGTGCTTGAAGGCCTGAAGGGCGCGAACAGCGACCAAGACGCGGGTATCGCCATTGTGCGCCGCGCGCTGGAAGCACCGCTGCGCCAGATCGCTGAAAACGCTGGTGTTGACGGCGCTGTGGTTGCGGGCAAAATCCGCGAAAGCAATGACAAGAACTTTGGCTTTAACGCTCAAACAGAAGAATATGGCGACATGTTCGCGTTCGGCGTGATCGACCCAGCCAAAGTGACCCGCACCGCGCTGGAAGATGCAGCATCGGTCGCGTCCTTGCTGATCACCACCGAAGCGATGATCGCTGATCGTCCAGAACCCAAAGCAGCTGGCGGCGGCGCTGGCGGCATGGGCGGAATGGGCGGCATGGACGGGATGATGTAATCTCGGCCATCAAGGCATACGGGAAAGGGCGCAGCGAAAGCTGCGCCCTTTTTCATTGCGCACTGATCTGCGTTAGACGGCGCAAAGGGCGCAGCGGCTAGGCAGGGGCAGACCCTATCAGGAGATGTCTCATGTTCAAGATGCTTGCACTTTGTCTGGCCTTTGCGGCAACGACTGCCCATGCCCAAACCGAAGAAACGTCGCGTTTTGCCATGGGAAAGGACGCATTTAATGCGGGGAATGCCGTTGCCTTTAGCGGCGGTGCGGAGACGCAAGATGTGTTCATGGCAGGGCAATCGGCCACGCTGAGTGCGCCCGTGCTGGGCTCGGCGCATTTGGCGGCGCGGCGGGTTATGGTGGACGGCGCGGTGGGCGGCGATGTGTTTGCCGTAGGTTATAGTGTGGATGTGTCCGCCCCCATAACGGGGGATGCCAATTTGGCAGGGTTCGAGGTGGCGCTGGCCAGTGGCACAGGCGGCAATTTGCGTGCGGCGGGCAGCGAGGTGAGCGTGGGCGGCGCGGTGGGCGGCTACGCGCTGATTTCGGCCGAGCGGATCACGCTGAACGGCGCGGTTGCGGGCGATGCGCAGTTTGCAGCCCGTGATTTGGTTTTTGGGCCAGATGCAAAGGTGGCGGGCAGCCTGACAGTTTATGCGGTTAGCCCTGCGAAAATCATCATCCCCGCCAGCGTTGCCCCTGCGGCGCGTGTGAAAATTCTGCAACTGCCCGAAGGCGGCGGGCAAGACTGGGGGATGCATTCGATGGATTACCCCATGATGCCAAGCCGAACGATTTGGTCCATCGCGGCCAGCATTGCCATGGGGCTGTTGTTCACGGGCCTTACCGCGCTGGTGGTGATTGCGCTGGCCCCGACCCAAGTGCAACTGTGGCGCGGCGTGGCGCGCGCCCATCCGTGGCGGGCGATGTTTTCGGGGTTTCTGGTGACCTCGGCGCTGGTGGGCAGCGGCTTTGTTTTGGCGCTGACGCTGGTGGGGATTTTCCTGTTTCCCGCGCTGATGGTTCTGGCCATGGTGGTGATGTTTGCAGGCTATGCGCTGGGCAGTTATGTTTTGGGCGCGGCGCTGTGGGTGGCCCTTGGGCGGGCGATGCCAAGCGGATTGCTGGGCCATTTCGCGCTAAGCATTTTCGGCGCTGCGGTGGTGTCGGTGGTTTGGCTGGTGCCCGTGCTGGGCTGGTTCTTTGCGCTGGGGGTCACGCTGCTGGGGGTGGGTACGCGGGCCGCGATGATATGACCCGCGCAGGTTTTGCTGAATCGCGGCCACGTGGCGGTGCTAAAGGCAGGAAGTGCGGGCGATTAGCCCGCATCTTTTTTGGCGCCGCCCCTTACTGGCACAGCGGGGCGGCCCTATTTGGCGCGCATGTGGACAATGCCCGACAAAATCAGCCACAGAGACAATCCTGCATAACCCGCGATTTGAAACAGCGCGAACACCTCGCCCGAGGTTTGCAGCACCAAGGCCAAGCCTTCTAGCGCGCCAATTACAATGCCGAGGGCAGACAAAACCGCCAAGACGGGGCGATACAGCGCAGCTTCTGCGCGGTCTGCAAATGCCATGGCCAGCAGGAAGGCGGCTGTAAAGAGATATCCCAAATGCTCGCCAATGGCGACACCGCCCCAAGCGTTTAGAATGATAAAGGCAGCATCTTGTGGGCCAGAAAGCGCGGCAAGGGCAGGTACGGCAAAAACCCAGCGCAACAGGCCAATCGCCTGCACCGTGCCCGCCAGCGCTGCCAGAATTGCCGCCGCAGTCCGCATCTGCGGTGCGCCGCGCCCTGCAAAGGCAAGTGCCATGCCCAAGGGGACAAGGGCCATCGCCGTCAGGGCAAAGCTATACCTTGTGGCAATCAGCGCTGGCCCACCTTCGGCAAAGCGGGCCAAAACCTCGGACGCAGGTCGGCGCAAGATGTCGGGATAGTCGAATTGAAGGGCCAGCGCGGTGAAAGCTGCGTTGAACGCGATGGCTTCGGCAATGGCTGCTGCGCCGATGATAGAGAGAGTCTTCATGTGTGATCCCTTTGTCACTAGTTGGTGACTTTGTATGTCACCTATTGGTGACAAATGTCAATCACTATATCACCATGTGGTGACAACCGCCCGCATGGGCAGGGTGAGGGGTGCAAATGACCGAAGATCTGACGCGCAACAAAGGCGCGACCCAGCAGCGCATTCTTTTGGCGGCAAGCCAGATTTTATCGTCGCATGGGTTTGCGGCGCTTGGCGTGAACACTTTGGCCAAAGCCGCCCTTTGCGATAAAAAGCTGATCTACCGCTATTTTGAAGGCATCGACGGTGTTATCGCGGTCTTGGGGCAAGACGTTGCGCAGCGCTTTGTCGATGCCTTGAACCATGCCGTTGCCACAGCGCCGCAGGGGTGGCGCGCGTTTCAACTGGCATTGCTGGATGGTCTGCTGGCGGCCTATCGTCAAGACCCACTGCTGGTGCGGCTGCGCGCTGCGGAAATTGCCAGCCCAGAGGGTGGCTTTGCGCCTTTTGCACAGGCGCGCGGAACGCTTTTGGCCAATTGGATCGCCGAGAACCGCCCCATGTCGGAACCGCCCAAAGGGGTGGATATACCCGCCTTTAATGCGGCGATGATTGGCGCTGTTGAGGCAGCAGTGATATCTGCCGTCAATTCTGACGGATTTGCAGGTTTGGCATTGCGCACCCCGCAAGATTGGAACCGATATCACGACACGATGCGCCAAATCATCATGGCGCAGTTTTTGGATGAGGGTACGGGCCGATAGGGTTTGTTTGTTACCGCACCATCACTTCCAACGGGTCATAAAGTGGCCCTTCGGCCCATGTCGCCTGCGGCAGGCTGGCAGGTTTAAAGCGATACGTGCCGCTGGCTAATTCATCACGCGCAAAGAACCGTCGCTGGCTGACCACGCCTTCGGGGTCGCGCCATGCGGGGTCGATTGCCCCTGCGATGATATGCGCGCGAAAGAAGATGTCCACTTGATGAAAGCCGGTGGCAGGGTCGTGAAATTCGTTGATCAGGGCAGGGGGGCCGACGGAAATGGTCAGGCCCGTTTCCTCCAAAACCTCGCGCATCAGGTTGGCGGGCAGGGATGCCCCCGCCTCGGCCCCGCCGCCAGGGGCACACCACAGATCGGATTTGCCCGCAGGGTAGGCATTGACCAGCAGCAGGCGGTCATCATGCAAAATCAGGGCGCGGGCGGCGATGCGGATGGGTTTTTTCATCGGTATAGTCTGCAAAGCGCGCGCGGGCTTGTCTAGGAAAAATGCGCCCCGTAAATGCGCGGCTTGACCGCAGGCCCCTTCGCGCGCAGGCTGGGGGCGGAGGCACTAATGAAGATTACCGCGCTTTACACCCGCATTGCCAAGGCTATTTCCCACGTCACAGGGCGGCCCAGTACGTTTTTGCTGGCGGTGTTGGTGATTGTGATGTGGCTGGTCACTGGCCCGCTGTTTGGTTTTTCTGACACGTGGCAATTGGTGATTAACACGGGAACAACCATCATTACCTTTTTGATGGTGTTTTTGATCCAGAATACGCAAAACCGCGATACGGCGGCTATTCAGTTAAAGCTGGACGAGTTGATCCGCGCGCATAATGGCGCGCATAATGCGATTTTGGATTTGGAAGAATTAGACGATGTGACGCTGGATGAATTTCGCGCCCGTTATCGCCATTTGGCGGCGCAGGCGCGCGATAGAATTGCACAGGGCGGCGCGGATACCGATACGCCAGAGCCTTAGGGCCAGAACCTGAGGGCCAGAACCCTTTAGGTTTTGGCGGGCAAAACGCGGTTGACGTGGCCCATCTTGCGCCCCGCGCGGGCCTCGCCCTTGCCATACAGATGCAAGGCGGCGTGCCCCTCGCGCAGAATGTCTGGCACGCGGGCCATATCATCGCCGATCAGGTTTTCCATCATTACGTCCGAGTGGCGCGACCCGTCGCCAAGGGGCAGGCCCACGACAGCGCGGATATGCTGTTCAAACTGATCTACCGCGCAGCCGTTCTGTGTCCAGTGGCCCGAATTATGCACGCGCGGGGCAATTTCGTTCACCAGCAGCCCGTTTGGGGTGACAAAGAGTTCCACCCCCATCACACCAACATAATCCAGCGCATTCAGAATGCGGGCCGCGATCAGGACCGCGTCGCTGCGCAAACTTGGCGTCAGGCGCGAAGGCACCGTGGTGGTGCGCAAAATCCCATCGTGATGCACATTCTCGCCTGGGTCATAGGCTGCAACAGACCCGTCCAGCCCCCGCGCGGCGATGACGGAAACCTCGCGCTCGAAGACGATAAAGCCTTCTAGCACGGCCTCGGCCCCGTTCATGGCAGAGAGGGCAGCGGGCATGTCGCCTGTGGTTTTGATGCGCGCTTGGCCCTTGCCATCATAGCCCAGCCGTGTGGTTTTCAAAATGGCGGGCAGGCCGATTGCCGCGCTCGCAGAGTGCAGGCTGGCGATATCGGTGACGCGCACGTAAGGCGCGCATATCAGGCCAAGGCCTGTCAGAAAATCCTTTTCCGCCATGCGGTCTTGGGAAATGGCCAGTGCGCGGCGGTTGGGGCGAATGGGGCGCAGCGCCTCAAGAGCGTCTAGCGCCTCGGTGGGGATGTTTTCAAATTCGTAGGTGATCACATCAACACTGCTGGCAAAGGCGCGCAAGGCGGCCAAATCGCTGTAGGGGGCGGTGGTTATGGAATGGGCGACATCAGCGGCGGGGCAGTTTTCGGCGGGCTCGAATATATGGGTTTTGTATCCAAGACGGCTGGCTGCAACGGACAGCATCCGCCCCAATTGCCCGCCGCCCAAAATGCCGATGGTTGCGCCTGCGGCCAAAGCGGTTGGCGTGTTATTCATCGCGCGGCTCCTCGGGGATGCTATCCGACAGCGCGGCGCGCCACGCATCCAGCTTTGCGGCGAGCGCGGCGTCATGCAGCGCCAGAATGCCCACGGCCAAAAGGCCTGCATTAGCAGCCCCCGCCGCGCCGATTGCCATAGTGGCCACGGGAAAACCGCGCGGCATTTGCACGATGGAATAGAGGCTATCCACACCCGATAGGGCTTTGGTCTGCACAGGAACGCCAATCACAGGCACGCGGGTTTTGCTGGCCATCATACCCGGCAAATGCGCAGCCCCGCCCGCGCCTGCAATGATCACCTTCAACCCGCGCGCGGCTGCGGTTTTGCCATACTCCCACAGCCGATCTGGTGTGCGGTGGGCCGAGACGATTTTAGGCTCGTAAGGAATGGAAAATTCATCGAGGATCAGCGCTGCCTCTTTCATCGTGGGCCAGTCGGACTGGCTGCCCATGATGATGCCGACATCTATGCGATCTGGGGTGCGGTCTGGCATGGCCCTGCTCCTGCGATTTTTGCCTGATTATACGGGCAAAGCAGGGGCGGCAAGGGCGGCGGTGCGGCCCTAGGCGATGATATTGGGAATAAGCTGGGCCGAAAGGGCGGTGATCTGGTCTTTCAGCGCCAGTTTTTGCTTTTTCAGGCGCTGCATGGTGATGCGGTCAGGCAGGGCGGCGGCGGCCAGTGCGGCAATTTGAATATCCAGCGCGCGGTGTTCACTGCGCAGCATGGCCAGCCTGTTGGCCAGCACTTCCGTATGGCTCATTTCACTGGTGGCATTCATTGCGCAAACCCCGTCGCCGCTACCCAAGAATCGGCTTATTTATACTGGCGTACACGATAGCATATTTTTGAATGAAATGGCGGGAAATTTTCGCGTGTGGCGGGTTTAGCGCGGGTGCTTTGCCGCCTGCGCCCCTTGCGCGATAGAATTTGCGGCCCCATATTCAGAGTACGGTCGCCGCTTTGGGGCCGATCTGATGTGTCGCTTTGTGAAAGGACATGGAATGACGAAAATTACCTTTGGGGGCCACCCGTTCCTGCTGGGGTTCGAACAGCTTGAACGCCTTGTCGAACGCACGGCCAAAACGGGGTCAGAGGGCTATCCGCCCTTTAACATCGAGGCTACGTCGGAAAACACCTACCGCATCACGCTGGCCGTGGCGGGGTTTCGGCAAGAGGATTTGCAGATTACCGTTGAAGACCGCCAATTGGTTGTGCGCGGGCGCCAAGCCGAGGAGACGTGCGAGCGCGTGTTCCTGCACCGCGGCATTGCATCCCGCGCGTTTCAGCGCAGCTTTGTGCTGGCCGACGGGGTCGAGGTGGCAGGGGCCGATGTGGAACACGGGCTTTTGCATATAGACTTGCACCGCATTGTGCCCGATGCTGTAGTGCAGACCATTCGCATTGGCCGTAAATAGGAGGGGTGTCATGGTAGATAAATTGAACATCACCGAAACCACAGGCCATCAGGTGTATGTGCGCCCCGTGCCCGTAGACAGCCTGCCCGAACGCCTGCGGGTGCAGGTGGATGGGGTGGATACGATTTATGCGCTGACGGGAGAGGATGGCAAACAAATCGCCCTCGTCATCAGCCGCGAGCTGGCCTATTCGGTGGCGCGCGAACATGATCTGACGCCAGTTATGGTACATTAGGGCGCAAAACGGGGGCGTATGCCGCCCCCCTCTTGGCCTTTGGCCAATTCACCCCCCGCAGGATATTTTTGAAAAAGAGAAGTGGGGGGGCGGGTTTAATCCTGCCCCGACAAAAACCGTTCGGCATCCAGCGCGGCCATGCAGCCCATGCCCGCCGAAGTGACGGCTTGGCGGTAGATGTGGTCGGTGAGATCGCCTGCGGCAAAGACGCCCGCAATGGCGGTGCGGGTGCTGCCTGCCTGAACTTCGACATAGCCGCCGTTGTGCAGGGGCAGTTGGTCTTTGACCAATTCAGATGCGGGTGCATGACCGATGGCCACGAAAAAGCCGTGGCAGGGCACGTCGGCCACAGCCCCCGTTTGCAGGTTGCGCGTGCGCACGGCGGTGACGGAATTGGGGTTTTCGCTGCCCAAAACTTCGGTGACTTCGCTGTTCCAGATCACTTCGATCTTTGGGTGTTTGAACAAACGATCTTGCATGATTTTCTCGGCGCGCAGGGTGTCGCGGCGGTGGATGAGGGTGACTTTGCTGGCGAAATTGGTCAGGAACAACGCCTCTTCCACGGCAGTATTGCCGCCGCCGATCACGACCACCTCTTTGCCGCGATAAAAGAACCCATCGCAGGTGGCGCAGGCCGATACGCCAAAGCCTTTGAATTTCTCTTCTGAAGGCAGGCCCAGCCATTTGGCCTGCGCGCCCGTCGCCAGAATGACGGCATCAGCGGTATAGGTGGTGCCACTGTCGCCCATTGCAGTGAAGGGGCGTTTTTGCAGATCAAGCGATAGGATGATATCGGTGATCACTTCGGCCCCCATGGCCTGTGCGTGGTCTTGCATCCGCACCATCAAATCGGGGCCTTGGACATGGGTATCGCCGGGCCAGTTTTCCACCTCGGTCGTGATGGTCAGCTGCCCGCCGGGCTGCATCCCTTGCACCAAAATGGGGTTTAACATCGCGCGGGCAGCGTAGACACCTGCCGTATAGCCCGCTGGGCCCGAGCCGATGATCAGAACTTTGGTGTGGCGCGTTTGGGTCATCATCCCCTCCGAAATGTCTGTCGCACTGCATATAAGCCGCCGACCGCAGCGGCGAAAGGGCCCACAGGAAAATAGGGCATCACAATTTGGCGGAGTTGAACGCGCCCTGATTTTTTGCACGATTACAATTAATTTCGCGCCTTTTGCGAAATATTATTGCGCAGCACCCCCCTGCCGCCTAGATAGAGGCCCAGAGGAGTGACCCATGGCCATTGCAAATAAGTTAGACCCGATTGACCGCCAGATACTGGCCGAATTGCAGGCTGACGGGCGGATGACCAATGTCGAGCTTGCCAGCCGTGTCGGCATTTCGGCGCCGCCCTGCCTGCGCCGTGTGCGCACGCTGGAAGAAGCGGGCTATATCAAGGGCTATCATGCCGATGTGGATGCGCGCGAGTTGGGCTTTGAAGTGCAGGTTTTTGCGATGGTGCGCCTGCGCAGCCAAGCAGAGGTGGATCTTTCGGCCTTTGAGCAGCGCTGCCGTGCGTGGCCCTTGGTGCGCGAATGTCATATGCTGAACGGCGAGATTGATTTCATTTTGAAATGCGTCGCCCCTGACCTGAGCACGTTTCAGAACTTTCTGACCGAAGGGCTGACCTCGGCAGAAAATGTTGCCTCGGTTAAGACCAGCCTTGTGATTCGCTGCGCGAAAGACCTGCCTGGCCTGCCGTTTGACGTGCTGGAAGAGCGGTTGGGAAAGAACGCCTAGCATTTCTATCGCCATAAACGGATCAGGCCGCCCCTTATGATGCCAGAGGAGCATCGGGGCGGCCTTGACTGAGCGTTCCAAGAGGGGCCGAATGCGGCCCAACTTGCAGGTGCCTTTAGGCAAGGTGCCCGTGGCGGTATGATGCAGCAGGACAACTGCATAGGTGCTTTGTGGCAAAATACTGGCTTTCGGTCAAGCCGTGCCATGCCTTTGCCGCAATTCACAGGGCGCGATGTTAGGCAGAAGCCTGCACCTACACCAAAAAAGCTTCTAGCAGAAGATGGCGGCAAAGTGGGGTGTGCAAAGGCAGGGATCGCTCGCGCAAAAGGATAGTGCGCGGTGATAGACAAGCGAAAAGCCGCGCGGAAGGCTCGGCGCGGCTTTTCTAAATCTTAGTCTAAAATGTAATAAAATCAGCCTATTCGGCGGCTGGCTGGCGCAGTGCGGCTGTTCGCGCGGGGCCTGCCCAAGGCAAGCAAAGCACCTCTTCGGCGCTTGCGGCCAAGATGACAGATTGTAGCCATCGGCGGTTGGTTTTCATCATGCACCTTCTGTAAAAGCGGCTTTTCTGCCTGCGATACCCCATCATTACCCCGATTTGCGGCATCAGTTTGTCGCCAAAGGGGAAACATTTGGAAGGGGGTTAAAGGCGGATGACCGATATAAGACGCCCATAATCCGCCTCGCGCAGGTGGGTGGTACGGCGGTAGGAATAGAATCGGTCGGGCGCGCCATAGGTGCATTTGCCGCACCATTCGGCGTGGCCCACCCCTGCCGCGCGCAGGCGCCACAGCCCATAGGCAGGCAGATCGAACAGCATACGATCATGCGCGCCATTGGCAAAAAAGCGGCGGGTTTCCGGATTTTCGTCGGTAAACCCTTCAAAAAATTCGGGGCCCACTTCGTAGGCGGCTTGGGAAATGCAAGGGCCGATGACGGCATGGATGGCCGCGCGGCGCGCGCCCAAGGCTTGCATCGCGTCTAAAGTTGCTTCCAGCACGCCATCTTTGGCCCCTTTCCAGCCTGCATGGGCCGCGCCGATGACGCCTGCCGCGCTATCAGCAAACAGCACGGGCTGGCAGTCGGCGGTCAAAATCCCCAAGGCAACGCCGCGTGTGGCTGTGACCATTGCATCTGCTTCGGGGCGAATGGTTAAAGGGCCAGTTATATTCAGGGCAATGGCGGAATGGGTTTGATGCACCGTGACCAGATACGCATCGTCCACGCCCATTGCCTCGGCCACGCGGGCGCGGTTGATGGCGACCACTTCGGATTGATCAGACGATCCATAGCCGCAATTCAGCCCTGCAAAGATGCCCGAAGACGCCCCGCCTTTGCGGGTGAAAAACCCATGCTTTGGGGCCAGCGCGGTAGAGGTGATGATTTCCAGCATATCTGTCCCAAAATCGCCCTAGGCCTGCACCGTGTCAAAGCCTGCAAGCGGCGGAGCGCCTGCGGGCGTCAGGCCCACCACTTTGAATAACTGGCCCATTTCATCGGGGCTGGTCAAGCGTTGCTTTGCAGCCAGATGGGCGGCAAGGGCGGGGCCGCGCAGCGATTGGGCCAAACGAGTGGCGCGCGCGTCGATCCCCAATGACGTCAAAAACGGGCCTTGGGCCGTGAATTGCGCCCGCAGATTGTGCGGCGCGGCGGCATTGGCAAGTGCGGAAAAATCGACATGGGCTGTCAGGTCGGCCATACCGGGTGCATCCAAGGGGTTGGCGAATTCGTGGCTGCGCAGGGCTTGGAATGTATCGCCCACGCCGTGCCATGCGCCATAATCGACAATCAGCGCGGCCCCACCAAAGGCGGCAATGCGGCGGGATATGGCGGTGATCATGGCGGCGGCGGCGGGGCAATATTCCACCACATCGCCGCCGCGCGTGTCATTCAGGCGCTGGTCAAGTTCGGGCAGGGATATGGGGGCGGATTTGCCAAAGGTCAGATCATCGCCCGCAGCGCCCACCATCACTTCGGCCCAAGCGGCGGGCGTGCGGTGAAATTGGCGGATCGGCAGGGCATCGAAAAATTCGTTGGCCAGCAGGTATAGCGGGGCTTCGGGCAAATCATCAACACTGCCAAACCAGCGCGGAGCATAGGCGGCAAGCGTTTGGGCCTGCACGGCGCGCAGGGCGGGGGATGCCTCGATTAAGCAAATGTTGGCGGCGGCATGAAACCCCGCCACTTTGGCCGTGGCGCGCAGAACGTCTGCCATCAAGGTGCCGCGCCCTGGCCCCAGTTCGGCCAGCGTAAAGGCGGGCGGCGCGCCGCTGTCCAGCCAGCTTTGGGCCAAACACAGGCCCAGCATTTCGCCAAACATCTGGCTGATTTCGGGCGCGGTAGTGAAATCGCCCTGCGTGCCAAAGGGGGGGCGGGTCGTGTAATAGCCGTGATCCGGATGCAGCAGGCACAGCGCCATGTAATCCGACAGGCGCATCGGGCCATGCGCTGCGATTTGCGCCAGAATTAGGGGCTTAAGCGCGCTCATCTCGGCCTAGGTTTTTGCTTTGGCGCGGGCCAAAAACCACAGGCCCGCAGCCAGCATCGGCAGGCTTAGGATTTGCCCCATCGTCAGGCCGTACCCGCCCAAATGCAGCGCAAGGCCAAGCGGATTGCCTTCGGATATAAACTGCGCGTCAGGTTGGCGGAAAAATTCCACCGCAAAACGCGCCGCCCCATAGCCTGCCAGAAACAGCCCCATCACTGCCCCTGGCCGCTGCAGCCAGCCTTTGCGCCAGATCAGATAGATGATCAGCGCAAACAGCAGCGCGCCTTCTAGCAGCGCCTCGTAAATCTGGCTGGGATGGCGGGCGCACACCTCGCCCAAAGCCTGCCCGCAGGCCTGCGCCGCATCACCTGGAAAGGCAACGGCCCAAGGCACAGTGGTGGGGCGGCCCCACAGTTCGGCATTGATAAAGTTTGCGATCCGCACCAGAAAAATGCCAATCGGGGCCACGGCAGCCATCAGATCACCCAGCGCAAGGGGCGATACTTTTTCGCTGCGCGCGAACCACAGGCCCGCGATGACAACACCCAAAAATCCGCCATGAAAGGCCATGCCGCCTTGCCAGACATACAAAATGGACAGGGGGTTTTGAATAAACTGGCTAGGCTGATAGAACATCACATAGCCCATGCGCCCGCCCAAGATCACGCCAAAGATCACCCATGTTAAAAGCCGCTCTGCCGACCCCTGTGCCATGGGGGCGAGGCCAGACCACAGCGCGGGGCGGGCAAGCATAACTTCGATCAGCTTCCAGCCCGCCAGCAGCCCGATGATATACCCCAGCGCATACCAGCGCAGCGCCAGCGTCACCCCGCCGATGGTCAGCGAAAACACGTCGGGCGAAATATTGGGAAAGGGAATATAGGGCATTGCGGGCTCCTGCCTGTTTGGCTGCTTTGTCGGGAATTGCGGGGCACTTGTCAACGCGCCGCGCCCTTGCATCCGCCGCTATTGCGCCCATATACCAACGCAGGCAGGCAGCTTTGAAAGGGCGCAATCATGCAAGGCGGGAATAAGATTTTTGACGATCTGTCCAAACTGATGACCAACGCCGTGGGCGTGGCGCAGGGCGCAAAGACCGAAGCAGAAACCGCGATGAAGGGGTTTATCGACCGCTGGATGGCCGAGCGTAATTTTGTGACGCGCGACGAGTTCGACGCCGTGCGCGCTATGGCGCAAAAAGCCCGCGAAGAAAATGACGCGCTAGCCACCCGCATTGCTGCGCTGGAAGGCAAGAAAAACGTCTAAGGCAAGCCGCCGCTAGTCGACCTTTGCTTTGGTTTTCGCGCGCGCGGGGCTTTCGGCTTTGCGCTGAGATATGTCTTCGATGACCTCGCGAATAGCGGTGATATCCAGTGGCTTGACCATAACGGCGCTTGCCCCCGCATCGTCAAAGCGGTGGATATCATCGCCCACGGCGGCGGCGGTTAGGCCAATAATCGGCATGGTGTTTCCAGCCGCGCGCAACGCGGCCGTCAGGGCATCGCCTGCCATTTCGGGCATAAACAGATCAGTGATCAGCAGGTCTGGCGGATCGGTGGCAATTTTGGCCAGCGCCTCGGCCCCGTTGTAGGCCAATTCAACACGGCCAACAAAGCGCGACAGCTTGGCCATCGTCACCTCGGCCACCAAAGCGTTATCCTCGGCCAGCAGCACATAGATATTGGGGTAGCGGGCCTGCTTTTTGGCAATCAAAGCCGCAGGGGGCTGGGTGGTGGCCGGATCGGGAACAATCTCTTCTGGCAGGTCAATCACAAACCCTGTGCCGCCTCCAGTTGGGGTGAAATG
>CAMAWZ010000034.1 GCA_945861995.1 Pseudorhodobacter antarcticus | reverse complement strand
TATCCACCGCGCGCGCGAAGTGCGGGGGGACGTGCGACGCGAGGGGGGGCGTGCGCCCCCTTTCAATCGGCGGGCATCATCGCATCCAGCAGGGCCAGCGCCTCGGCGCCATGCCAATCTGCATCGCCAATCAGGCGGGCGACCTCTTGGCCCTGCGGGTTTAGAATAATCGTCACAGGCAGGCCCAAAATGCCAATTTGCGAAGACAGTGCCGATTTAGGATCGCGCATGTGAATCAGATGCCCCACACCCGCCTCATCGATAAAGCGGGTCATCTGCGGCAGCGGGTTGCGCCCTGTGGCGAGGGCCACGACCGCCAGATCTGGCATATCTTTTGCCAGCGCGCCAAGCGAGGGCATTTCTTTGCGGCAGGGCGCGCACCATGTTGCCCAGAAATTGACCAACGCCCAGCGGCCCCTAACCTCACTCAGCGAACGGGGCGCTTCATCCAGCCCCAAAAATGCCGCCTCTGGCAGGTCTTTGGGCGCGGGATGCAGGATAAGCTTTTCCATATCCCCGACCCGCAGCCCATCTAAATCTTGGGCATTTGCACCAAAGGCAAAGCCCGTATAAACAAGCGCCAAGATAAACAGTCGCAGCACCATAGGCCCCCCATGAGCAAATCAGACACAGCCAAACCCGCCAATAGCATGTGGGGCGGGCGTTTTGCCAGCGGGCCTGATGCGATTATGACCGCGATCAATGCCAGCATCAGCTTTGACCAGCGGCTTTATGCGCAAGATATTGCAGGATCGCGCGCGCATGCCGCTATGCTGGCGCAGCAAGGTATCATTACCTTTAACGATGCGCAGGCAATCAGGGAAGGCCTGCTCACGATCTTGTCAGAAATCGAGAGCGGCAGTTTTCAGTTTTCCGAAGCCTTGGAAGACATCCACCTGAACATCGAAAGCCGTCTGACAGATATGATCGGCGAGGCGGGCAAGCGGCTGCACACGGCACGCTCGCGCAACGATCAGGTGGCGGTTGATTTTCGTCTATGGGTGCGCGGGCAATGCGACGGCGCGATTGAAGGGATCACCGCCCTAATGCGCGCTTTTGTGGATCAGGCACAGGCGGGCGCGGATTGGGTGATGCCGGGCTTTACCCATCTGCAAACCGCCCAGCCCGTGACATGGGGCCATCACATGCTGGCCTATGTTGAAATGCTTAGCCGTGATCGCGGGCGGTTCGAAGATGCCCGCAGACGGATGAACGAATGTCCCTTAGGTGCCGCCGCACTTGCCGGCACGGGCTTTCCGATTGACCGCGATTTTACCTCCAAAGAACTCGGCTTTGACCGCCCAACCGCCAATTCGCTGGACAGTGTGTCCGACCGCGATTTTGCGCTGGAATTCCTATCTGCAGCCAGTATCTGCGCGCTGCATCTGTCACGCTTTGCCGAAGAATTGGTGATTTGGTCATCGGCGCAGTTCCGCTTTGTCCGCTTGTCAGATCGCTGGACCACGGGTTCCAGCATCATGCCACAAAAGAAAAACCCCGATGCGGCAGAGCTACTGCGCGCCAAAATCGGGCGGATTATGGGCGCGCAGGTGGCCTTGCTGACGGTGATGAAGGGTCTGCCCCTGACCTATTCCAAAGACATGCAAGAAGATAAAGAACAAGTCTTTGACGCCGCCGATACCCTGATGCTTGCGCTTGCTGCGATGACGGGAATGGTTGGCGATATGACGGCCAACCGCGCGGTGCTGGCGCAGGCGGCGGCATCTGGGTTTTCCACAGCCACCGATTTGGCCGACTGGCTGGTGCGAACCCTGAACCTGCCCTTCCGAGAGGCCCATCATGTGACGGGCGCGTTGGTGGCCATGGCCGAAAGTGCAGGGGTAGATCTGCCCGATCTGACGCTTGAACAGATGCAATCAGTGCATAGCGGGATCACTCAAACGGTCTTTTCCGTTTTGGGTGTTGAAAACTCGATCCGTTCGCGTCAATCTTATGGCGGAACATCGCCAATCCGCGTGGCCGAACAATCGGCGCGCTGGAAAGCGGCGCTGGGCTAAGGCAGTGTGACGTAACATCTGGAAAGGGTTTGCTATGACGAAAACCACCATCCTACGCGGCGCGTTTATTGTTTTGGCGGCGGGCAGCCTTTCGGCCTGCGAAATCAGTGATCCACGGCTGAACACGGGCCTATCAATTGGGACGAATGGCGTGTCGATGCAGCCATCAGTTCAGGCCAATGTCGGCGGCGGTCTGCTGCAATATACGCCGCCCATCAACTGATGCGCGGCATTATAGCCGTTTTGGGCCTGATTGTGCTGGCCGCTTGCGGCGCGGATGGCCCGCCGATCGCGCCTGCAGAAAAGCCCGTCGAAGGGCTAACCATTTCAGGGGTGGCCGAAGTTGGCATTGCCCGCGTTGGCGGGCAGTAGCCCTGATCTGGGCGATTGCCCTTGCCCGCAACTCTGCTATATCGCGATTATGGGCTTAGGGGCGCGCGATGGATCATTTTACCTATAAACACGGGCATTTGCATGCCGAAGATGTAAGCTTACGCGACATTGCCGCAAGCGTGGGCACGCCGTTTTATTGCTATTCCACCGCGACCCTGACACGCCATTACCAGCTGTTCACGCAGGCCCTGTCCCCCATGCCGCATTTGGTCTGCTTTGCGATCAAATCGCTGTCAAATGTGGCCGTGCTGAAGACCTTAGGCAATTTGGGCGCGGGTATGGATGTGGTGTCGGGGGGCGAATACCTGCGCGCCCGCGCGGCAGGTGTTTCGGGCGACAAGATCGTGTTTTCAGGTGTCGGCAAAACCCGCGAGGAAATGGCGCTGGCGCTGACGGGCGGCATTCGCCAGTTCAATGTGGAATCCGAACCCGAACTGCGGGCCTTGTCCGAAGTGGCGCTATCCCTTGGCAAAATCGCTCCAATCACCATTCGTGTGAACCCAGATGTCGATGCCAAAACCCACGAAAAAATCGCCACAGGCAAAAAGGAAAACAAATTCGGCATTCCAATTTCCCGCGCCAGCGAAGTTTATGCCGAGGCTGCAACTTTAAAGGGCCTGCGCGTGGTGGGAATTGATGTGCATATCGGCAGCCAGCTGACCGATCTTGCCCCCTTTGCCGAGGCCTATCAAAAGATCGCGGAACTGACCGTTTTGCTGCGCGCGCAGGGGCACACTATCGAACGCCTTGATTTGGGCGGCGGGCTTGGCATTCCCTACACGCGCGGAAATGACGCCCCGCCCCTGCCTGCCGAATATGGCGCGCTGATCCACAAAACGCTGGGCCATTTGGGCTGCGAAATTGAAATCGAACCTGGCCGCTTGATTGCGGGCAATGCTGGGATTTTGGTGTCAAAAGTGATCTATGTAAAATCGGGCGAAGAGCGGGAATTTCTGATTTTGGATGCCGCCATGAACGATCTTGTCCGCCCGTCCATGTATGGCGCGCATCACGATATTGAACCCGTGGTGCAGCCCGCCCCCGCGCATGACCGCGCAAGTTATGACGTGGTCGGCCCTGTGTGCGAAACTGGCGATACCTTTGCAAAGGCGCGCGCGCTGCCGCATTTGGCCGAGGGCGATCTTGTTGCCTTCCGATCCGCCGGCGCATATGGCGCGGTGATGGCATCAGAATACAACACCCGCCCCCTGATCCCCGAGGTTTTGGTTCAGGGCGATCAATTTGCCGTCATCCGCGCGCGGCCAAGCTTTGACGAAATCCTAAAACGAGATACTATCCCTGCGTGGTTGTAATCTGGCCGAGGGAATGGAACCCAGCACCCAAGCAAAAGGCATTTTAGCCCAAATCAAAGCGCCCCTGCGCTGGACTTTGGCTAGCCTGTGGGTGCAGGCCCTCTTGCAGGCGCTATGGCCACTGAATGCTGTGTTATTGGCGGGTTAT
Source organism: Pseudorhodobacter antarcticus (assembly GCA_945861995.1). Classification (GTDB taxonomy): domain Bacteria; phylum Pseudomonadota; class Alphaproteobacteria; order Rhodobacterales; family Rhodobacteraceae; genus Cypionkella; species Cypionkella antarctica_B. The sequence continues at coordinate 9,435 of CAMAWZ010000034.1, read as the reverse complement.
GCGGCGCTGGCCTTTGGCCTGCCCGGTCTGCTGCCCTTAGATTATGCTTGGTTTGCGCTGCTGGGCTTTGTTGCAGCGATAGTGGCGGCGCTATGGTATGCGGCGCGGCAGTTCCAACGCCCAACGGGCAGGGATGCCCTTGCGCGGCTGGACGCGGGCCTAAGCGGCCAGCCCCTTGCCGCGTTGCGTGATGATCAGGCGATTGGCGCGGACGACCCTGCCTCGGTTGCAGTCTGGCAGGCCCATCTGGCCCGTATGGCGCGCAAACTGGCTGGCCTGCGCGCAGTTAAGCCCGATTTGCGCCTGTCCCGCGCCGATCCTTTCGCACTGCGGTATGGCGCACTGCTGCTTGCGGTGCTGGCCGTGCTGTTTGGTGCGCCTATACAAATGACCAGCCCTGGCACACCAGACACACCCGCCCCCCCCACTGGCCCAATGTGGGAGGCATGGGCCACCCCGCCCGCCTATACGGGCCAGCCAGCCCTGTATTTGGCCGATCAAAAAGAAAATACGCTGACCCTGCCCATTGGCACGCGCATTGACCTACGCCTTTACGGCGCTGTGGGCGACGTAATTTTGGATGAAACCGTGTCGGCCCGCACAGATGCAACCACCCTTGCCCAGCCAAGCCAAAGCTTTAAACTTGCGCAATCAGGCGCGCTGAACTTTCGCGGCACGGGTGGGCGGGATTTTACGATCACCGCCCAGCCCGACGCGCCGCCAACCATTGCCGCAACAGGCCCCATCGCGCGGCAAGGCGATGCCCGATTTACTCTGCCGTTTGCGGCGCGCGATGACTTTGGCATTGCCAAAGGCCGCGCTGAAATTGCGCTAGATCTATCAAAGGTCACCCGCGCCTATGGTTTGGTCACAGAGCCTGACGCGCCGCCAACCGCAATTGTTGACCTGCCCCTACCACGGCGCGGGGGGCGCAACGAGGTTACAGGCGAACTTGTTGATGATCTGTCCAAAGACCTGCTCTCTAACCTGCCCGTGACCATCACCCTTCAGGCGACCGACGGCGCGGGCCAAACTGCCGCGGCCGATCCCGTTGCCGCCACCCTGCCCGGCAAGCGCTTTTTCGACCCGCTGGCAGCCGCCATTGTCGAAATGCGCCGCGATATCTTGTGGGCGCGCAGCAATGCCCCCCGCGCGGCGCAAATCCTAAAGGCGGTCACCAGCGCACCCGAAGGGTTTATCGTCAACAATCGAGCCTATCTGCGCCTGCGCGCCGTCATCGCCGCACTGGACGGCGAGGCGGGCAGTTTAACTGATGATCTGCGCGAAAGCCTAACCGAAGAAATGTGGCAAATTGCCGTGCTGATCGAAGAAGGTGATCTGGCCTCGGCCCGCGAACGCCTGACCCGCGCGCAAGACCGCCTAGACGAGGCGATCCGCAAGGGTGCCTCGCCCGAAGAAATCGACGCGCTGATGCAAGAACTGCAAGACGCGCTGCGCAACTACACCCGCCAATTGGCGCAAGAACAACGCGAGCGGGGCGAGGATACTTCGCAAAACCAAGACGGCCCCAGCATGAACGCCGATCAGATGCAACAAATGCTGGACAAGCTGAAAGAGCTGATGGAGCAAGGCAAGACCGCCGAAGCGGCTGAATTGATGCAGCGCCTGCGCGAGTTTATGGACAATATGCGCGTGGCCGAGGGCGAGGGCCAAGGTCAAGGTGAGGGGCAAGGCCAAGGCGGCCCGTCTGGGCAAGCCATGCGCGAACTTGGGCAAACCCTGCGCGGCCAGCAGGGGCTGTCCGACGACGCCTTCCGCGATATGCAAAACGGCGGGAACGGCACGTCGCAAAGCGATCAGGGCGAGGGCACTTTGGCCCAGCGTCAGCAAGCCCTACGCGACCGCTTGGATGAATTGCAGCGCCAAGGCAACCTCCCGGGCGAGGGCAGCGCGCAGGGCGAGGCAGGCCGCAAAGCGCTGGACGATGCCGCCCGCGCCATGGAAGATGCCGAACGGGCCCTGCGGGACGGCGATTTACCCGGCGCGCTGGATGGCCAAGCACAGGCGCTGCAGGAACTTCGCGAAGGAATGGCGCAACTGGGCGAGGCGCTGGCGCAAGAACAGGGCGAGGGCCAGCAGGGCGAGCAATTCGGCGCAGCCACGGGCGAGGATGACCCGCGCGGCACCGATCCGCTTGGCCGTCAGTCAGGCAACGCCCTGCGCAACGGATCGGACGAAAACCTGCTGCAAGGCGGCGATGTGTATCGGCGCGCCGAAGAACTGCTGGAAGAAATCCGCCGCCGTTCGGGCGAAGGCACGCGGCCCGAGGACGAGCGGAATTATCTGAAACGGCTGTTGGACTTGTTCTGAGGGCAACGTGGGCTTTTGCAGGCCCCCATCGCGCAAAGAGGCGCGGTTCCCCCCGCAGGATATTTAGGAAAAAAGAGGCGGCGCAGGATTTATCAGCGTCCTCGCAGCCAAGCTAAGACCCGCGCCGCATAGGCCCGCGAGGGGCTATGCGGGCGAAACGCCATAGCGCAGATCAGGCCCCAAATGGCCCCCGCCAAAACCTGCCAAATATCATGCGCGCCAGATTCGATGCGCGACGCCCCCGTAAACCCCGCCGCCAATATGACCGCGCTTTGTGCGATGGGCGATCCTGTCACACAGCTTTGCACAAGGCTTGCCGCGCCAAATGTGGCGGTCGAGGTATGGCCCGATGGAAACCCTTCCAGCCCGCCGCGTGGCCGCTGGGCAATTTCTGCATCCCCCAACCCGCGCTTGGTGGCATGCAGCCCCACGAAATGCACGCCATAGCGCCCAAAATAGGCCAGCCCCTGCCCATTGGCAATTTGACAGCCCAGCGCCAGCAGCGGCAGGGCGGTTTGATAATTATCGCCGTATTTCTCGACCTCGCGCGGGGTGATCAACGTCACCACCGCCAGCACCGCCAAAACCGCCTGCGCGCGGCGTAGCGGGGTCAGTTTGCGCATCAGACGCTTGAGGGAGTATTTGCCTGTCAATTATGCCGCCCCTAAATGAAGTAATCTTCGTCCACACTGCGCAGGGTATAGATTTTGCGGGCGCGAACGCCAACTTCGTTTTGGATCATGAGGCGGGCAAGGCGGGCGCCGTTTATAAGAATAATGCGATGCTGAACCTTCTCGACATAATCCCGCGCTTCTTTGGAAAAGTCAGAGGTGGTCACGAACACACCCTTCGTCGCGCCCTCGCCCGTCAGCGAGCCGACAAAGGCTTGCAAAGCGGGGCGGCCAACCTTGCTGTCGGGTGCATAGCGTTTGGCTTGGATATAAACAGCATCTAGGCCAAGTTTATCTTCGTTGATGATACCGTCGATGCCACCATCGCCAGACTTGCCGATGCTTTGCCCCATGCTGCGATCCCCGCCGCCGTATCCCATCGCCAGCAGCAGATCGACGATCAGCTTTTCAAAACGCGACGGGTTCATAACGATCAAGGCCGAAAGCAATTCGTCCACCAAGGCACGTTCAATCGCATTGAAATCGTGCTCAATGCGTTCATCAGGTGTTTGCACACTTAATACTGTTTCGGAATGGGCAAGTGACGTTTGCGCCAAATCGACGGTCACATCTTTTTCGCTCGTTGCCTCCAGCGCGCGCCAGTTACGATAGTCTGCAAATTGCTCTAGCGTTTTCATGTCAATGCGCGCAACACCACTCGCCAGCAATTTGCGCCCTGCATCGGTGATGACATGGCGATTCCGGGCGGGCGAGGTTAACAGCCCTGCCTTTGACAGATACGTGCGCGCCCAATGCGCGCGGCTTTGCAAAGTCGTCATTCGCCCGCTTGGAATCAGTTCTTCAACCTCATCGGATGTCAACGAAAACTCAGCGATAATGGCAGGAAGAACACTTGACACATTATCTGCTCCATTTGCAAAAGCGCGAAGAACAGGCAGCATCGCCGTTTGAAAGTCAGGTATTGTCACTGTGTAAACCCTTACCCATCACGCCCTTTTCCCCATCACCGCCACGCCCAGCACTTGCAAAACCTTGGCCTCGATATGGGCGGCATCCATGCCCGCCACTTCATACATTCGTTCTGGGCTGGCTTGGTCGATAAAGATATCGGGCAGCACCATAGAGCGGAACTTCAGGCCGCGGTCGAACACCCCCTCATCGGCCAGCAACTGTGCAACGTGCGAACCAAATCCGCCCACAGCGCCCTCTTCAATGGTGATCAGCGCTTCGTGGCTGCGTGCCAGCGACAAGATCATCGCAGCGTCCAGCGGTTTGGCAAAGCGGGCATCTGCGATGGTCGGCGTTATGCCGCGCGCGCCCAGCGCCTCGGCCGCCTTTTGCACCTCGGCCAAGCGGGTGCCAAATGACAGCAGCGCCACGCGGGCGCCAGCCGCCACGATCCGCCCTTTGCCAATTTCCAGCGGGACACCGCGCGGGGGCATTTCCACCCCCACCCCCTCGCCGCGCGGATAGCGAAACGCAATCGGCCCTTCGTTATGCGCCGCTGCCGTGGCGATCATATGAACAAGTTCTGCCTCGTCCGCAGCCGCCATCACCACCATGCCTGGCAGATTGGCAAGGAACGCCACATCAAACGCCCCCGCATGGGTGGCCCCGTCCGCCCCCACCAGCCCCGCGCGATCAATTGCAAAGCGCACTGGCAGGCGCTGAATGGCCACGTCATGCACCACCTGATCATAACCACGCTGCAAAAACGTCGAGTAAATCGCGCAGAACGGCTTCATTCCCCCTGCCGCCAGCCCTGCGGCAAAGGTCACCGCGTGTTGTTCGGCAATGCCCACATCAAAGCTGCGCGCAGGAAAGCGGGCGGCGAATTTATCAAGGCCAGTGCCATCGGGCATGGCGGCTGTCACGGCCACAATGCGCGGGTCTGCCTCGGCCTCGGCAATCAGGGCGCGGGCAAAGGTGGCGGTATAGCTGGGGGCGTTGCTGGGCGCTTTCACCTGCTCGCCCGTCAGCACATCGAACTTGGCCCGTGCATGGCCGCGATCTGTTGCTGCCTCGGCGGGGGCATAGCCTTTGCCCTTTTTGGTCAGCACATGCAGCAGCACAGGCCCTTTCGCGCGGGCGTGCAGCGTTCGCAACACCGGCAGCAGTTGATCCAAATCATGCCCATCAATCGGGCCAACATAAGAAAAGCCAAGACTTTCAAACAGCGTTCCACCCACCGCCATGCCTTTCAGCATATCTTTGGCGCGCTTGGCCCCTTCTTGCAAAGGCTCTGGCAGCAAAGACACAAACCCCTTCGCCGCCGCCTTTAGATCTTGCATCGGCGCTTCGGCATAAAGGCGCGACAGATACGTTGACAGCGCCCCTACGGGCGGGGCAATCGACATTTCATTATCGTTTAACACCACAAACATGCGCCGCGCCAAATGGCCCGCATTGTTCATCGCCTCAAACGCCATGCCAGCCGACATTGACCCATCGCCAATCACGGCCACGGCATCCCCTGCATTGCCGCCCAGTTCGGCGGCCATCGTAAATCCCAGCGCCGCCGAAATCGACGTGCTGGAATGGGCCGCGCCAAAGGGGTCATAGGGGCTTTCACTGCGCTTGGTAAACCCCGACAGCCCGCCTTCGCTGCGCAGGGTGCGAATGCGGCCCCGCCGCCCGGTAAGGATTTTATGCGGATAGCATTGATGGCCCACATCCCAAATGATCTTATCGCGCGGGGCATTGAACACGGCATGCAGCGCCACTGTCAATTCCACCACGCCCAGACCTGCGCCCAAATGCCCGCCCGTCACCGACACCGCCGAAATCGTCTCGGCCCGCAGTTCGGCTGCAAGCTGATGCAAATCGCGGTCGGACAGAGCGCGCAGATCGGATGGAAAGGTCACACGGTCCAGCATCGGGGTTTTCGGATGGTCGATCATTGCACTCTCTTAACTTTTGCGCGAAATGGTAAAGCGGGCCGCATCAATCAGCAAATGCGCCGCGTCGCCATAAGGGGCCAGCGCCGCCTCGGCACCCCCCACCAACTGCGCGGCCCGCGCGCGCGCGCCGTCCAGCCCCAGCAAGGATACGAATGTCGCCTTGCCCGCACCCGCATCCTTTTGCAGGCGCTTGCCAGCCGTCGCCTCATCACCCGTTACATCCAAGATGTCGTCAGCGATTTGAAAGGCAAGGCCCAGCGCAGCGGCATAATTGCGCAGCGGGGCCAAATCTTTGCCCGCCATCCGCGCGCCCGCCATGGCCGACCATTCAATCAGCGCCCCCGTCTTGCCCGCTTGCAGTGCCGTAATCTCATTCAGCGTCAGCGGCGCAAGGGCCGTTTCGGCGGCAATATCCAAAGCCTGCCCCAGCACCATGCCCTCGGCCCCTGCAGCAATGGCAAGGCTGCGCGCCAATTCAATGCGCAATTCGGCTGTCCCAATCTCGGGCGCGCATATTAGCTCAAACGCCAGCGTTTGCAGCGCGTCCCCCGCCAGTATCGCCGTGGCCTCATCCCATTTGATATGTACCGTTGGCAGGCCGCGCCGCAAATCGTCATTGTCCATGGCGGGCAGATCGTCATGCACCAAGGAATAGGCATGCAGCGCCTCTATCGCCGCAGCGGCGGGCATGGCCGCCGCCTCATCCACCCCCAGCATCCGCGCCGATTGCAGCACCAAAAACCCGCGCAGCCGCTTTCCCCCCGCGCTGGCATAGCGCATGGCACGCACAACAGGCGCATCGCCCTTGGCCTGCAAGACGCGGTCAAGGTAATCTCCGATAGCCTCTGCATCAGCAGCAAGTTGCGCGGAAAAGCTCACAGCCCCTCCACAGGCGTTGTGCCCAACGCACGCCCTTCAGATGCGCGGATCAGTTCCACCTTTTCCTCGGCCTCTTTCAGCTTGGCCGCACAATGCGCCTTCAGCGCCGCGCCGCGGTCATACAGAATAAGGCTTTGCTCCAGCGCCACTTCGCCGCGCTCTAACTGGCCCACAACCGCCTCCAGCGCGGCCATCGCTTCTTCAAAGCTCATCTTTGCAATGTCGTCACTCATCCCCGTCCCCCATCATCGCCGCCACATGCGCGCGCGCGCATTTCTCCAACGCATTCAAATCATACCCGCCCTCAAGGCAGGATACCACAGGCACAGCGCCGCTTTGATCCGCTATAGCGCAAAGCCCCCGCGTGACCCAAGCGTAATCCGGCGTATCCCAGCCCAGCCCACCCAAAGGATCATCGCGGTGGGCATCAAACCCCGCCGAAATCAGAATCAACTGCGGCTGATAGGCCCGCAGCATCGGAAAGACCGCCCCCTCATACGCAGCCTGCATCGCCGCGCTACTGCCACCCGCGCGCAAGGGAATGTTCAATATCTGCCGATGCGCGCCGCGCTCGCGCGCCTCACCCGTTCCCGGATACAGCGGCGATTGATGGGTCGAGATAAACCGCACCCCTGCCTCATCCCAAAGGCAATCTTGCGTGCCATTGCCGTGATGCACATCGAAATCCACCACCGCCACCCGCGACAGCCCGTGGTTATGAATGGCCCGCAGCGCCGCAATCGCCACTGTCGAGAACAGGCAAAACCCCATCGCGCGATCCCGCTCGGCATGATGACCGGGCGGGCGGGCAATCACAAAGGCGCGCCCGTCCTCCCCCGCCAGCACAGCATCTACGGCCCCGCAAGCCCCGCCCACTGCACGCAGCGCCGCCTCAAGCGATCCCTCGGACATAAACGTATCGCCATCCAACTGCGCCCAACCTTCATGCGGCGCGGCGCTCTTCACCCGTGCCAGATGCGCCGCCGAATGCGCGCGCAAAATATCCGCCTCATCGGCTATGGGACTTTCGCGCCACTGCGACCCAACCCCCTCCAGCCCGCGCAGTACAGCCGCCACCCGCGCCACCCGTTCGGGATGCCCATCAGGTGTAAAATGCCCCGCGCTGGCCTTTGAATGAAAAATCAACATGGCCTTCCTAACTCTCCAAATATCCACAGGGGGGCCGGTGAAGGCTTGCCTTCGCCGACGGGGGGGGCGTGCCCCCCCTAGAACGCCTCAATCTGGCTGCAACATATAGCCTTCGCCGCGCACAGTCTGCAAATAGCGCGGCTGTTTCGGATCGGCCTCGATCTTGCGGCGCAGGCGGGTGATTTGCACATCAACCGCCCTCTCGCCGCCACCCTCGCCGCCACTATCTGCACTCTCGCCCATACTCCCCGACACCCCCCCCGCCAACCTTCCCGCCAAACCTTCGCGCGAAATCGGGCTGCTGGGTTGTGCGGCAAAGGCGCGCATCAGGGCGGCCTCGGTCGCCGTCAGGCGCACCAGTTCCGCGCCGCGCCACAACTCCCCCCGCTCTGGGTCATAACGCACATCGCCCAAATGCAACATCTTCGCCCGCTGCGGCGCGGCAGGCGCGGGCGCACGGCGCAAAATGGCACTGATGCGCAGCACCAGTTCCTTTGGCTCGAACGGCTTGACCAAATAATCATCCGCCCCCGCCTCTAGCCCATCAATACGGTGGATCGTCTCGCCCTTGGCTGTCAGCAGCAAAATCGGCATCACCGAAGATTTGCGCAAATCGCGCGTCAGCGCCACGCCGTCTTCGCCCGGCATCATCACATCCAAAATCGCCAGATCAAAGTCTAGCCCGGCCAGCAATCGCCGCGCTTGGGCAGCATCGCGCGCAACAGTCACCAAAAATCCCGAACGGATCAAGTACTTTTGCAAAAGGCTGCGGATGCGTTCGTCATCATCCACCACCAGCAAATGCGGTTGCATATCATTTTGGTTCAGGCTCATGGCGCACCAACCTTAGCGCTTTGATATTGCGCTTGATATTGGCGGCGCTGCTCTTGGTCCATCATCGCCTCTAGCACTGTGCGAAACCCTGCAACGGCCACCGGCCCCGCCGCGCGGTAGGCACTGCGCATCCGCGCGCGCTGCGCATCCGACAGGCTGCGTTCCAGCGCCGCACCCTTTTCTGTCAAGTATAAATGTCGCTCGCGCCGGTCTTTGTGGCCCACGCGCGCCTCGACCAAATCATCGTCAAACAGGCTGCGCAAAACGCGATTCAGAGACTGCTTTGTCACCCCCAAAATGTCCAGCAAATTCCCCACCGTCGTGCCAGGTGCGCGGTGGATGAAATGCACCGCGCGGTGATGAGCGCGGCCATAATCAAGCCCCTGCAAAATGCGGTCAGGGTCAGAGGTAAAGCCGCGATAGGCGAAAAACATCGCCTCAATCCCGCGGCGCAGGTTCTCATCGGTTAGAAACAGCAAACTGTCATCGCCCGATTTTGTATCCACCATACCCGCCCCCATTTAAACTTACCTTGGGCGCAATTTATGTCAGCGTTGTTGACATTCCAAGGGGAAACTGGTACCGAATCGACGATTTAGCGCAAGATTATGTCCGAAACGGGCCTATCATGCGCAACATTCGCAAATTTGGAGGGCGCGATGGCAGGCTATGACGATCGGGACGGATTCATCTGGATGGATGGCAAACTG
>CAMAWZ010000033.1 GCA_945861995.1 Pseudorhodobacter antarcticus | reverse complement strand
ACCGAATCGAAGGATTGGACGACCAAAGTCATGGATCTGGCCAACGCACCAGGCGAAGTGATTCTGCCGGGCGAGCTGGCAAAGGCACTGGATCTGATCGCAGCGGGTACCGACATCGACTATATGGGCGCAACTGGTGTTGAGCTGGTAGGCCCAGGCGAGAGCGCAGGCAGCTACCGCGAATACGAAGTTAAGGGCGGCAAGTTCGAAACCGTTACGTATCGTTAATCTGCGGGGATAACCCAAACGGACGGCCCGAGGCACAGCTTCGGGCCGTTTGTGCAACAGCCGCTCAACAGAAGCGGCCCAGATGACCAAAAACGACGACAGGGAAATGACATGATCGAAGTGCAAGACCTGCATCGCCATTTCGGCGGTTTTCGCGCGGTTGATGGCGCATCACTGCGCATTGAAACGGGGTCTATCACGGGGCTGATCGGGCCAAATGGCGCGGGCAAAACCACGCTGTTTAACGTGATTGCTGGCCGCTTGCAGCCGACTTCGGGGCGCGTTTTGATGGACGGGGCCGATATCACGGGCCTGCCGCCGCATGTGCTGTTTTCGCGCGGCTTGCTGCGCACCTTTCAGATTGCGCATGAGTTTTCATCCATGACTGTGCGCGAAAACCTGATGATGGTGCCCCCTAACCAAACGGGTGAAAGCCTGTGGAACGCCTGCTTTCGGCGCGGCGCTGTTGCTGCGGAAGAGGCGCGCATTCGCGATCAGGCCGATGAGGTTTTAGAATTTCTGACCATCAGCCACTTGGCCGATGAAAAGGCGGGCAATATTTCGGGCGGGCAGAAAAAGCTGCTGGAACTGGGCCGCACCATGATGACCGATGCCAAGATTGTGTTTCTGGACGAGGTCGGCGCAGGCGTGAATCGCACGCTGCTGAACACCATCGGCGATGCGATTGTGCGCCTGAACCGCGAACGCGGCTATACATTCTGCGTGATTGAACACGATATGGATTTCATCGCCCGCATCTGCGGCCCCGTCATTTGCATGGCCGAGGGCAAGGTTTTGGCGGAAGGCACTGTGGACGAGGTCAAGAACAACGAGCGCGTGATCGAGGCCTATTTGGGCACGGGATTGAAGAACAAAAAGGAGGCCGCGCATGTGTGATGCGGCGGATTTAGGTATTTGTACCAAAATGAAAGGGGCGCAGTGATGGGCGAACCTTTCTTGATTGGTGATGCAATGACGGGCGGCTATGGCGCGTCTGATATTTTGCACGGCTGCACCATTGCGGTTGAAAAGGGCGAGATTGCCGTGATCGTCGGCCCCAATGGCGCGGGCAAATCCACGGCGATGAAAGCCGTGTTTGGGATGCTGAATTTGCGCGGCGGAAGCGTGCGATTGGGCGGCGAGGATATATCCAAACTGTCTCCCCAAGCGCGCGTGCGCAAAGGCATGGGATTTGTGCCGCAGACATCCAATATTTTCACCACCATGACGGTGGAAGAAAACCTAGAAATGGGCGCGTTCATTCGCACAGACGAGATTGCCGACACCATGGCGCAAGTCTATGATCTGTTCCCAATCCTGAAACAAAAGCGGCATCAGGCGGCGGGCGAGTTATCGGGGGGGCAGCGCCAACAGGTTGCCGTGGGCCGCGCGTTGATGACCCAGCCGCAGGTTTTGATGCTGGACGAGCCTACCGCTGGCGTGTCCCCGATTGTGATGGATGAGCTATTTGACCGCATCATCGAAGTGGCCCGCACTGGCATTTCGATTTTGATGGTCGAACAAAACGCCCGCCAAGCGCTGGAAATTGCCGATAAGGGCTATGTTCTGGTGCAGGGCGCAAATCGTTTCACGGGCACGGGGGCGGAATTGCTGGCCAATCCCGATGTGCGCCGTTCTTTCCTTGGGGGCTAAGGCATGGATATTCTGAACGCTTTAGTGGCCTTTTTGAATTTTGTGTTCATTCCGGGCCTTGCCTATGGCAGCCAATTGGCGCTGGGCGCGCTGGCACTGACGCTGGTTTATGCCGTGCTGCGGTTTTCCAACTTTGCCCACGGCGATACGATGGCCTTTGGCACGATGTGGGTGATCTTGATTACATGGGCACTGCAAAGCGCAGGGATCACGGGGGGCGTTTTGCCGACGGCGTTGATCGCCCTGCCCTTTGGCATTGCCATCACCTGCGCCTTTGTACTGGCGACTGACCGCGCCGTTTATCGGTTTTACCGCACGCAAAAGGCCGCGCCGATTATTTTGGTGATTGTCTCGACTGGTATCATGTTTGTGATGAACGGGCTGACGCGCGTTATCATTGGCCCTGCCGAACAAGATTTCGCCGATGGCGCGCGGATGATCCTCGCGCCAAATGATTTCAAGGCATGGTCAGGGCTGGCCGAGGGTTTGGCGCTGAAGCAAACCACGCTGATCACAGTGATTGTGGCGGCAATTTGCGTGGCGGCGTTGTTTTGGTTTTTGCAATCCACCCGCACGGGCAAATCGATGCGCGCCTATTCGGATAACGAAGATTTGGCGCTGTTGTCGGGCATCAACCCCGAACGGGTGGTGGCAATTACGTGGATTATTGCCACCGCGCTGGCGGTGATTGCAGGCACGCTGTATGGGCTGGATAAATCTTACCGCCCGTTCATTTATTTCCAACTGCTGCTGCCAATGGCGGCGGCGGCGGTGGTGGGCGGGCTTGGCAGTCCGCTGGGGGCGATTGCGGGCGGCTTTATCATCGCCTTTTCCGAGGTTTTTGTGACCTATGCGTGGAAAAAGATCGTCACTTATCTGGTGTCCGCTGATATGGCCCCAGACAGGCTGCTGCAACTGTTGTCCACCGATTACAAATTCGCCGTATCCTTTGCGATTTTGATCTTGGTGTTGCTGGTTATGCCCACGGGCATATTTAAGGGGAAGTAGGCTGAACAATCGCAACCTTGTGATGTTTGCGGGCGTGGCGCTGCTCTTTGTGGCCACGGGCGTTTTCCAAAGCTGGAACCTTAGCTTGCAAATCCTGATCATCGGGGTTTTGTCCTCGATCATGGCTTTGGGCGTGAATATGCAATGGGGCTACGCGGGGCTGTTTTCCACTGGCATCATGGGGTCGGTCGCGCTTGGCGGGCTGGCGGTGGTGCTGGTGTCTGGCCAGCCCGTGCCCGAAGGTTGGGCCGCGGGCGGGCCACGCCTGCTGATTGCGCTGGCCTTTGGCGTTTTGGTGATTGCTGCTGCGGTTTATCTGTACAACCGATTGGCGGCGGGCACAGCGCGGCGGACGGCGATGATCTTGCTGCTGGGCGCGGGATTTTTCGCCTATCGCGCCATTCTTGACCCTGCCGTCACGGCGATTGAGGCGTTTAACCCCGCCACCGCTGGCAATATCGGCGGGCTTGGTTTGCCGTCTATCGTGGCATGGCCTGTGGGCGCGCTGTTTGCCGCCGCCGCCGCTTGGGCTATTGGCAAGGTCGCACTTGGCCTGCGGTCTGACTATTTGGCGATTGCGACATTAGGCATTGCCGAGATTATTCTGGCCGTGATGAAAAATGAGGACTGGCTGGCGCGCGGCGTGAAGAACATCATCGATCTGCCCCGCCCTTGGCCTGTGCCCTACGAGGTAGATTTGCAGGCCGACCCTGCCTTTGTGGCCCAAGCGGCCAATTGGGGCTTTACCAGCGTTGAGGCCAGCACAATCTTGGTCAAGCTGCTGTATTTGGCCGTGTTCGGCGCGGTTCTGCTGGTGCTGATCTTCTTTTCCGAGCGCGCGTTGAACAGCCCTTGGGGGCGGATGATGCGGGCGATCCGTGATAACGAGGTGTCATCCGCCGCGATGGGCAAAAACATCAAATCGCGCCATTTGCAGGTGTTTATCATTGGCAGCGCTGTGGTGGGGCTGGCAGGCGCCATGCTCACCTCGATGGAGGGGCAGCTGACCCCGTCGAACTATACCCCCCTGCGGTTTACGTTTCTGATTTGGGTGATGGTGATCGTCGGCGGATCGGGCAACAATTGGGGCGCGGTGCTGGGCGGGCTTTTGCTGGGCTGGCTATGGCTCATCGTAGAGAACGCAGGCCCCGTGGCGATGGGCTATTTGACCATGCCCCTGCCAGATGGCGTGCTGAAGGCGCATCTGATTGAGGCGGCCCCGCATTTGCGACTGATCACGCTGGGGGCGGTGTTGCTGCTGGTGCTGCGGTTCAGCCCGAAAGGGCTTTTGCCAGAGAAGTAGGGGGGCGAAGTAGGGGGACAGCGCGACCGCGCATCTTCCAACGACAAAGGCCCCAGATCGATATCTGGGGCCGCTGTCGTTGTGCGTTTGTCGTCGCGCGGTTTTTGTTTACGAGTTTGGATGGCTCGTTTTGCCCACTAACTTTCGGCTTTGCTGACCCTGCCGCCACCCTTGCGTTCTGACGGCGCGGGCGGGGCACTTTCGCCCGCATCTTCAACCGAGGCGGCAATACCATCCATGCCCTTGGTGAAATCTATGCCCACCTCCTTGCCCAGCGCCGTCAAAATTGGCATCACAACGGCATTGCGCTGCATGCCTGCCATGACCTGATCAACGATGCCTTCGTTACCCACAGCGCCATCACCTTGGCCCGTGCCTTGGCTGGCAGAGGCCCCCACCCCCGTGATTTGGTTCACGCGGAACGATTGGATATGGCGGGCAGGTTCGACCATTTCGCGGATAATTGCCGGCAAAGCTTCGATCTTTGCCAAACGCATTTTGAATTCCATCACTGCAGGCGAGAGGGCGTTTTCAGCCTCGACCTTGGCACGGATGGTGGCAGCCTCGGCGCGCCCTTTTTCCATTTCGGCCTCGGCTGCAATTTTTATGGCATCGGCCTCGGCGCGGGCGCGGGCGGTGATCGCCATCGCCTGATCTTCGGCGGCCTCACGCTCGACGCGCGCGCGCACACGGATCGAGGTTGCCTGTTTCTCTGCCTCTTTTTCGGCCTCGGTAATTTCGATGCCTTTTTCACGCTGCGCAATGGCCGTCAGACGCGCGGTATTGGTGGCTTCTTCGGCGGTAATGGCCTCTGCGCGCGCGATTGAGGCCTGCGCCTCGGCACGGCTTTGCTTTTCCGATTGCAGCGCCACGTTGGCCTTCGATTCCTGCTCGGCAATTTGAATGGTTTGCTCTTGCTCGATGGTCGCTTTGCGCACGCCGCGTTCGCGCTCGATCCGCGCAACTTCGCGCAACCGTTCGGTTTCCTCGGCAATGCGCGCCGCGTCACGCGCCGCAGTGGCCTCCAACTCGGAAACGGCGATGCGCTGCTTTTGGGTCGCCTCCGCCTCGGCGCGTTCAACCTCTAGCTTTTGAATGCGGTTGGCCTGCAGCGTGCGGGCGATTTCCAAGGCGGCAGATTCCTCGATACTGACGCGCTGTTTTTTCTGCTCGGACACAATCGCAGCCCGCACGCGCAGGCCCGTCACATCAAATGTGTTGTTTTCATCCAGTTTGCCGATGGGCGTTTCATCCAATTTGGTCAAAGCCACGCTTTCCAATTCCAAACCATTCGGGCTGAGATCATTGTTCAGCGTTTGCTGCACCTTTTGCACGAAACTGGCGCGTGATTGGTGCAACTCGATCAAATCCATCCCCGCCGTGATGGCACGCATCGTATCTTGCACTTTGCCTTCCAAAAGGCTGCGGATGGCGTCAAGGTCATTCGTATTCTGCCCCAAAGATTGCGCCGCGCGCGCGATTGCATCGGCATTTGGAGCAACACGAATGAAAAACTGGGCCGCTGCATCCACGCGGCGGCTGTCTTTGGTGATCAAACCATCGCCCCCGTCCACGGTGATTGTCATGGTTTTCATGTTGACCCGCAGCAAATCATGCAAGCCCGGCAAGTCGATAATCCCGCCGCCCATAACCACTTTCAACCCGCCTGCACCCGTCCGAACCAGCGCCATTTCCTGAGTGGACCTGCGATACAGGCGCACCAAAATCAGCGCTATGACAAGAAATGCCGCAAAAAACACAAGGCCTGGCAACAAAAGTTCAAGATAGTTCATAGCGAGATCCTTTCACAAAATACAAATCCAGTGTCCAATCTAAGCCAGTTGAAGAAGGCGCGGCTGTCGATCACGTGTTTTCACAATCAGCACTTCTGTGCCTGCATCAAAAACATCGCCGTCGCGCAAGGGTTCGGCCATCAGGCTATGGGTTGTGCCATACAGGTCTTGCCAGCGCACCTGCGCAGGATCGCCGCGCCGCGCACTGCCAATCACCACGTTGCCGCGGCGGCCATGATAAGTCTCACTCGAAATGGCATGGCTTTCAAAAGCGGGCACAAGGCGGCTGACCCAACCCGACATCGCCCGCCCCAGCACCAAGCCGGGCAGCACCACCACAGCCACTGCAAAGCCCGCAGGCAGCATGGCGCCCAGCAGGCTGTGCAGCAAGATTTGCACAAACAGACCAAGGCTGGACACACCCGCCGCCATTGCCGTCATCCAAATCAGCAGGGGGCCTTGACCAAGCCCCAGAAATGCCGCCAGTTGGCGCAGCGGGCTCGGTTTTGCTGGCGCGGCGATTTCATTGGCATGCACCGCCAGCGGCTGATCCAGCATCGCCACCTCATCGGCAGTAAGGTTAAGCTGGTCAATTTGCGCGGCCTCGACGGCAAAGCCATCGGCACCCCCGCCCAAATCAACGCTATCAAGTTCGATGGTGCTGGAGAGGCCAACCAGCATCAGCAGCACTTCAAACAGCAGCAGAACAAGGATAAATCCCGCCAAAACCACAAAGGGGCGCAGCGCATCCAGCAGTAAAACGTCCATCGGCCAGCCTTGTGATTGATATACCGTCTTTGGCAGGGTTAATGTGTGGCCCTGCGGGACTGAATTCAACCCAAGGAAGAATTAACCTTTGGCTGTTGCGCAGCTACAACAACCGCCCCCCCTCGGCCAGCGCAAACCTGTCGGTCATGCCCGACACATAATCGGCCACAACGCGGGCAAGCTGCACCTCGTCTTTAGCAGCGGCGATGTCTAGTTGCCATTCGGCGGGCAGCAATTCTGGGCGGGTCAGGTAAAGTGGGAATAGCCCGTTGACAACTTCGGTCACTCGCGCCCGTTCCTTCATCACCGAAGGGGCGCGGTACATGCGGGTGAACAGAAAGCTGCGCACCGATTTCAGGTCTTGGAACAGGGGTTTGGAAAACCGTATCACCGTTGTCCCCAGCCCGCGAATATCTTCAACCGACCGCGCCCCAGCCGCGTTTAGGCGGTTTTGCGCCACGGCAATCACATCCTCCACCATCACACCAAACACCCGCCGCAGCGCCTCGTGACGGCGGCGCATTTTATCAAGGTTAGGATACAGCCGATCTACTGCTTCAAAAGCGGGGCCTGTGACGGGCAGTTCCATCAAATCAGCCTCGTCAAACAGGCCAGACCGCAGCCCATCGTGCAAATCGTGGTGCGAATAGGCGATGTCGTCGGAAATCGCGGCCACCTGCGCCTCGGCGGATGCAAAGGTCTCCAGTTCCAGATCCCACTGCGCGTTCACTTCCGCCAGCGCATAGGGCAACTCGGGGCCATGTTTGGGGTCTGCATTCGGCCCCATCACTGGCCCGTTATGCTTGGCAATCCCCTCCAGCGTCTCCCACGTCAGGTTCAGCCCGTCGAAATCTGCGTAATGGCGTTCCAGTTTGGTCACAATGCGCAGCGCCTGCGCGTTATGGTCAAACCCGCCGTAGGGGGTCATCAGGGCCGCCAAAGCATCCTCGCCCGTATGGCCAAAGGGCGTGTGGCCCAGATCATGCGCCAGCGCAATCGCCTCGGCCAAATCGGTGTTCAACCCCAAAACCCCCGCCAGCGTGCGGGCAACTTGCGCGACCTCAATCGAATGGGTCAGACGGGTGCGGTAATAATCGCCCTCATGTTCGACGAAAACTTGGGTCTTATGCTTTAGGCGGCGAAAGGCGGATGAATGGATGATGCGGTCGCGGTCGCGCTGAAACTCGCTGCGAAAAGACGGCAGACTTTCGGGGTACAGACGCCCGCGCGAGGCGGTGTTTTGGCAGGCAAAGGGAGCCAAGGTTTGGGTATGGGTTTGGGCAATGTTTTCGGGCATATGATTGCCTTCTTGTTGAGGGGGCCTGATGCGCCTATATTACATAAAGGCCCCGTTTAGGAGAGCAAAATGAACCTACCCCCCCAAGTGCCCCCCCCACTTGTTACAGACCGCGCCTTTGCACGGCTGGCCGAAATCGCCGCGATGACGGGGCAGGCCAAACCCCTGCGCGTGGCGGTCGAAGGCGGCGGTTGTTCGGGCTTTCAATACCAAATCAAGCTGGACGATGCGGCGACAGGCGATCTGGTACTGGAAGGCGCGGGCCAGCGCGTGCTGATCGACGAGGTATCTTTGCCCCTGTTGGCGGGCGCGGTGATTGATTTCACCGAGGAATTGATCGGCGCGCGGTTCGTGGTGCAAAACCCCAATGCCACGGCAAGCTGTGGGTGCGGCGTTAGTTTTTCGATGTAGGAACCCCCTTTCCTTCTCCCGCCCTCGCGCTAGGGTCCCTTTATGACTGCAATGGTGGCATTCATGAGTACAGTTCTTCTCCTTGGCTCTGGCCCTGCTGCCATCGGCGCGCGGGGTTGGCGGCGTGATGGGTTTGACACGATTGTGGCGATCAACAACGCCCACAGGGTCCGCCCCGATTGGGACGCGCTGGTCTATCCCTATGACTTTCCGCAAAGCAGCATCCCCGCCCCGCGCGAGGGCCAAAACCTGATCGACGAGACGCATTTCGTGCCCGCGCAAAACCGCTTTGGCGGGTTTATCTATGCGGGCGCGACCATGGCCTTTACCGCCGCCTATTGGGCGCTGGATGCGCTGCGTCCGCGCGTTTTGGCGTTCTATGGCTGCGATATGGTCTACCCTGCCACGGGGCCCACCCATTTCTATGGCACAGGCGCGCCAGACCCGCTGCGCGCCGATGTGTCTTTGCGCAGCCTAGAGGCGAAATCAGCCCGTTTGATGGTGTTGGCGTCCATGCAGGGGACGGCCCTTGTTAACCTGTCGCGCGCGCCCTCGCGGCTGATTTTCCCGCGCGCGCATCGCTGCGATTTTGCCCGCCTTTTGCCTCTGCGCTATCATGCTGCCAAGGCGCTTGAGGCGCTGCACCTTGAGGCGGCCTTAGCCTATACCACCCCAACGGGGCATTATGAGCAGGTTGGGTATGATCTGGCCGCGCTGGATCGTCTGGATCAGCTTTGGCTGGCGGCAGCGCTTGATCTGCGGCAGGCGGCGGCATAGGCTGGCGCAAACCCCAGTGAAAGCCGCCCCAATGAAAATCGCCACCTTTAACATCAACGGCATCAAGGCGCGGCTGGATCGGCTGACAGAATATCTGGCTGGCGCAGGCGCAGATGTGGATGTAATTTGCCTGCAAGAAATCAAATCCGTCGATGAAGGTTTCCCGCGCGAGGTGTTTGAAGGCATGGGATACCATGTTGAAACCCACGGGCAAAAGTCGTTCAACGGCGTTGCAATCTTGTCCAAACTGCCGCTGACAGACGTGCGCCGCGGGCTTGCGGGGGATGATACAGACGAGCACGCCCGCTGGATCGAGGCTGTCGCTGGCGGCATTCGCATTTGCGGGCTGTATCTGCCCAATGGCAACCCTGTGGAATTTGACGGCGATGCGCCAATTCCTGCGGGCAAATACGGCTTTAAACTGTCTTGGATGGCGCGGATGCAGGCCCGCGTGGCGCAGGTTTTGGCCGCCGAAGAACCCGCCGTGTTTTGCGGTGATTATAACATCATCCCGCAGGCCATCGACGCAGCCAAACCCGAAACATGGGCGCGCGATGCGTTGGCCCTGCCCCCGTCGCGCGCGGCCTATCGCCGTATATTAAATCTTGGCCTGACCGAGGCGCTGCGCACCCTGAACCCCGCAGCTGGTCTTTATTCTTATTGGGATTTTCAAGCCGGCGCGTGGGAGCGCAATAACGGCATCCGCATTGACCACCACCTGCTGACCCCGCAGGCCGCCGATATGCTGACAGGCGCAGGCGTGGACAAATCCGAGCGCGGCAAAGACCGCCCGTCCGATCATGTGCCTGTGTGGATTACACTTGCGGCGTAAAGAGGGGGGCTCGCCCCCCGCCTTCGGCTCCCCCCAGGATATTTGTGGAGTTAGGAAGCGCGCAGAGCTTTTTCCCTTCCTAACTCTCCAAATATCCTGGGGTGAGCGCAGCGAGGGGCAAAGCCCCTTTTACACTGCTTCAGTTGCATCATAGCCATAAAGCCAATCGAACCGCCGCAGCATCAGATTGGGCGCGAGTGCCGACAGGCTGCGTAGGCCGGTATGGGCCAAAATGCGGGCGGGGCCTGACAGGTGATAATTGCGGGCATTGGCATTGGCAGCCGCGATGATGCGCGCCGTGCGCGGAGCGCGCAGGGATCGGTAACGAGTTAGGGCCGCATACATCGGCAGGCTGTCCAGCAAATTGATCAATACGGCGCTATCTTCCAGCCCCATGCTGGCCCCTTGGGCCAAAAAGGGCAGCGTGGGGTGGGCGGCGTCCCCCAGCAAAACCGCAGCCCCATGGGGCAGGGATTTGCCCCAGTTTTCGGCAATCTCATGGCGGAACAGGCCCCAAAGGCCTGCATCGGTTGCCTGATCTACCCATGCGCGCGCAGGGGCGGCAAAGCTTGCAAAGGCATCTTTGAACCGTGTGTGTTCGGCGCGCTGCGACCAGCTTTCTGCGGCCCAAGCGCTGCGTTCTTCGACTGCGACGATATTGCGCAACGCCCCGCCGCGCAGCGGATAGGTGACCAAATGCCGCCCCGCCCCCATATGCACCTGCACCTCGGCTGGCCCGCCATCACCTGCAATCGTGGCGCGCCATGCGACTTGGCCTGTGAAAAACGGCGCGCTTGCCCCGTTTAGGGTAGATCGCAGCACCGAATGCAGCCCATCTGCGCCAATAAGCAGCGGGGCCACAACATCGGCGCCGCTGGCCATGCGCAGGCGGGGCTGATCTCCCGCTAAATCCACGCTGGCCACCTGTGTGTCCAGCTGCAGTACCGCCCCTGCCGCCAAAGCGCCTGCGCGCAACATCTCGATCAGATCGGCGCGGTGGATAAAATGATAATCGCCGTCTTGGGCGCGGCGGGTTAAATCCATCCGCACGACGCGCGCCCCCGTTTGCCCGTTCAGCAGTTCCACCGCGCGCGCCTGCACTGCGATGCGCGCCAGATCATCACCCAGCCCCAGCGCGCGCAAAACGCGCGCGCCATTGGGGGCAATCTGGATCCCTGCGCCCACCTCGCGGATGGCAGGTGCCTGTTCCAGCACACGCACCCGCGCCCCGCGCAGCGCCAGCCCACGCGCCAGCGCCAGCCCTGCAATACCAGCGCCAATGATGACCACACTTTGCCCAGCAAGCCGCATCAGCGCCCCCCAAAACAAACCGCCGAAGCGCAAAGGCCTCGGCGGTTGTTTACTTTATCTTTGGCGATGGGCATATGCGCCACATCAATCGTCGCGGTGCACCTTTTCGCGCCGCTCGTGCTTTTCTTGCGCTTCCAGCGTCATCGTGGCGATGGGCCGCGCATCCAGACGTTTCAGGGAAATCTGCTCTCCCGTCATCTCGCAAAAGCCGAACTCGTTTGCCTCGATGCGGCGCAGGGCTGCGTCGATTTTCGACACCAGTTTGCGCTGTCGATCGCGCGTGCGCAATTCCAGCGCGCGGTCGGATTCCTCGGATGCACGATCGGCGATATCGGGCACATTGCGCCCGCTGTCTTGTAAGTTATCGATTGTGTCGGCCGATTGGCCCAAAAGTTCCTGCTTCCAGATTATGAGTTTGCGGCGGAAATATTCCAGCTGCATGTCATTCATGAAAGGCTCATCCTCGGCGGGACGGTAGTCATCAGGTAAAAAGACTTCAGCTTTCATTATCGGTCCCCCGGTTCGGGGGCGATCTTCGTGAACGGTATCCATATCAGTCACCCCACTTTTGCGCAGCAGATAGCCTAAGCCTTGGTCATTGTCACTAGCGGTTGCAAGAAAGGTTGCGGGAAAATCGCGGCATGGTTAGGCTTGGGACATTCAAATAAGCAAGGTGTTGGATTGGATATGAAATTTAGCTCGACCGCAGGATACATCGCTCCGCCTGATTTGCAGATGGCGGTCAATGCAGCCGTGACCTTGCAGCGCCCGCTGCTGGTGAAGGGCGAACCTGGCACGGGGAAAACCGAACTTGCACGGCAAGTTGCGGCCTCGCTGGAAATGGATCTGATCGAATGGGGAATCAAATCCACCACCAAGGCGCAGCAGGGCCTGTATGAATACGACGCCGTGGCGCGCCTGCGCGATTCGCATCTGCCGATGGGCCTTGGCGGCGAGAGGGTGGGCGATGTGGCCAATTATATCCGCCAAGGTAAGTTATGGCAGGCCTTTTGTGCCCCCGCCCGCGTGGTGCTGCTGATTGATGAAATCGACAAAGCCGACATCGAATTTCCCAACGATCTGCTGGCAGAATTAGACAGTATGGAATTTCACGTCTACGAGACGGGCGCGACCATTCGCGCGCTGCACCGCCCTGTGGTCATCATCACGTCTAACAATGAAAAAGACCTGCCAGATGCGTTTTTGCGCCGCTGCTTTTTCCATTACATCCGTTTTCCAGATGAGGCGACGCTGGCGGCCATTGTGCGGGTGCATTTCCCCGAAATCAAAGAGACACTGCTGACAGCGGCGCTAACGCAGTTCTTTGCGCTGCGCGAGATGCCAGGGATCAAAAAGAAACCCTCTACGTCAGAGGTGCTCGATTGGCTAAAACTGCTTCTTGCCGCCGACATGCCTGCCGAAGCGCTGCGGGGGGTGGGCAAAAACGCCCTGCCCGCGCTGCATGGCGCGCTTTTGAAAACCGAGGCTGATGTGGCGCTGTTCGAAAAGTTGGCCTTTTTGTCGCGCGGCGAAGGGCGCAACTAACGGCGGACTCAAGGTTTGGATTGGGTGGGCGATTGGTGATGATTTTCGCCGAATCGGCAGCGTTTGCCATAGTTTGGCCACGATCCTGACACAATCACATCACGAAGTTCAGTCTTTATGTAACAATGTGAAATATTACGTTACAATCTTGGGGAAAATCTGGGGTGAATCGGGTTTTGCTCTGCCATGGGTAGATTCAACCTGAATTCGAAAAAATCAAAAGATTGACACAGACCGGCCCAGTTCCTGACAATGGTATACTGTTGATTTGCCAAACAGCATGTCTGATGCGCCAAAGCTGCGCTTGGACGGTTTTGAAGGTGTTGCGCCCCGTGGTGCAGCTTCGCCCGCGCCCTTTGCGTTCTGCCGCAGGGGCGCGGTCATAAACCGCCAAGTTTGCCCGAAGGGGCCAGCCAAAGGCATCAGGCGTGCCAGAAGGTAAGTCACGGTGGGACGTGAGCTTGCCTTCGTGCCGAGGGTCTGCGCCCCTTTCCGACTGCTCGGAGGGGGGGGGCTGATGTTACAGTGCGGCGTAAGCGCGGGCCGATCCGGTCCGCCACAGCCTCGCAGCGGGTATG
>CAMAWZ010000032.1 GCA_945861995.1 Pseudorhodobacter antarcticus | reverse complement strand
CCCGCGTAAAATAGGCAGCCGAGGGGAACCCCAGAGCGGCGCTGATTTGCCCGACGGGGAGTTTGGTGTCAGACAGCATTTGGCGCGCTTCGAACAGGCGGCGATCTTGCAGCAGTTCAATGGCGCTGCGGCCCGAAGCCGCGCGGCAGCAGCGGGTTAAATGCGTGGGGGTCACGCCCAGTTCAGCAGCGATTTCGGCCACCCCCGCGCCCGTGCGAAAGCTGCGCTCCATCACTTCGGTAAAGCGCGCGACAAGGCGATGCGCAGCATCGGGGCGCTGCGCAGTGATACCTGCCGCTTCGGCCTGACGTTCCAGCCAAACCGACAACAGGCCCACGTAATGCACCGCCGCGCGCTGACCCGAAGGCGTGCCCACGTCCAATTCGCGCGTGATCATTTCCAGCATCATGGTCATTTCTTGCTGGGCCACCACATCGCGCAGTCGAATATGCTGCGGCTGCGCTGGCAAATGCACCGCGCAATCGCGGCCCAGAAACATGGCAGTGCCCAGAACGTGCGGGCCGACTTCGAAGCCGTGCATCACCCCCGCAGGGATGTAGACAATCGTACCTGCCGAATAGCCGCGCGTCACGCCTGCAACTGTGATGCGGCCCATACCTTTGGTGACATTCAAAATACAGGGTTCAGACAGACTGCGCATTGCCTCAACCCGCCAGCGGCCATTGGCAGCAAGGCGGGGCAACGGAATTATTTTTATGGTTGAAGACATGAGTGTATCATAGCCTTTGTCTTGTTAAGGGGTTCTGCTACTAGATTTAGTCATCTAAGTGACTTTGCCGATTTATATGTTTGTCAATATCGAACAATTTAGCCGCATCTGCGGGCGAAATCAATGCTTGTTTATGACCTTTTCCGCCAGTTGATCGGATTGGGCGGAAAACAGGTCTTGGCGATAGAGCGGCGCGTTTCGGGCTGCAATTAGCAGTTTAGCAGTGCCCAATTTTTCATCCGATTGCGAAACCAAGTGCGCTGTCTTTTGGCATATTGGCGCGAGGCAAGTGTGGCGGCAGCGATGGCCTCTGGCAGCGTCATCTGCCCGCGCAGATGAGCGATCAGTTCGGGCGCGCCGATGGCCCGTGTCCAGGGTGGGGGCTGGGGGGGCGGATGATTTGTGCCATCATCTGGCCAATGCGGCAGGGCGGCGCGCGC
Source organism: Pseudorhodobacter antarcticus (assembly GCA_945861995.1). Taxonomy (GTDB): domain Bacteria; phylum Pseudomonadota; class Alphaproteobacteria; order Rhodobacterales; family Rhodobacteraceae; genus Cypionkella; species Cypionkella antarctica_B. The sequence goes on along the minus strand of CAMAWZ010000032.1, from coordinate 12,406 downwards.
TTCATCCAGCGCGCCGTTCTCCATCATCGCGGCAAACCGCTGCGATATGCGGGCATCAAGGCGCGCGGTGTCCATCTGCAAGACAATGCCTTGGGCGTCTTGCAGGGGCAGCAGCGCAGGCCCCGTGCTGGCCTGCCAATCGGCAAGACCGCGCCCCGTGGCCATCAGCACCTCCCAAGCGCGCTGAATGCGGGCGGGGTTTTGGGTGTCGATCCTTGCGCGGGTGGCGGGGTCAAGTTCGGCCAGCATGGCCTGTGGCCCAAGGTCTGTCAAAATCTGGTTTGCGCGGGCGCGAATGTGGGGCGTAATCGGCGCAATGTCTGCCAAGCCCGTGGTCAGCGCGGAAAAGTTCAGCCCCGTGCCGCCGACAATGACGATAGGGCGCATCAAAAGGGGGGCAACCTCGCGCAGCCAATGGCCTGTGGAATAGGGCGTATCGCGCCCAATATGGCCAAACAGCGCATGGGGCAGGGCGGCTTCTTCTTCGGCACTGGGGCGGGCCGACAGGATGCGCCATTGGGCGTAAACCTGCAACGCGTCGGCATTGACGATTGTGCGCCCATCACGGGCGGCGATTTCCATCGCCAGCGCCGACTTGCCGCTGGCGGTGGGGCCAGCAATCAGCACAGGAACCGTTCGCGATATCCCGCTAATACTCACGCCTGCCCCGCTTGCCCGTTGAACATGCCGCCGTTTTGCGACATTTTGCGCGGCAGTCAACAACGATTCCCCGCGCAGCCGCCCTTGCGCCCCAGTGAACAGGATTTCCCATGCTCAGCGATGCCTCTCATCCCGTCTATTCCCGCGTGATGCTGAAAATTTCGGGCGAGGCGCTGATGGGTGATCAGGGCTTTGGCCTGCACCCGCCCACAGTGCAGCGCATTGCTGCCGAAGTGAAATCAGTGCGCGATATGGGGGTTGAGGTGTGCATGGTGATCGGCGGCGGCAATATCTTTCGCGGGTTGGCGGGCAGCGCGCAGGGGATGGAGCGCACGACCGCCGATTATATGGGGATGCTGGCCACCGTGATGAACGCGCTGGCCATGCAATCGGCACTGGAGCAGTTGGGCGTGTTCACCCGCGTGATTTCGGCCATACCGATGGATCAGGTCTGCGAGCCCTATATTCGCCGCCGCGCCGTGCGCCATTTAGAGAAAAAGCGCGTGGTGATCTTTGCGGCGGGCACGGGCAACCCCTATTTCACCACTGACACGGCGGCCACGTTGCGCGCCAATGAAATGGCCTGCGAGGCGATTTTCAAGGGAACCAAGGTGGACGGGGTTTATGACAAAGACCCCAAAAAGCACAGCGACGCCAAGCGCTACGACGTTGTGACCTATGACGAGGTGTTGCAGCAGCATTTGGGGGTAATGGACGCATCCGCCATTGCGCTTGCGCGCGACAATGACCTGCCGATCATCGTATTTTCGCTGGACGAGCCGGGCGGTTTTAAGGGAATTTTGGCAGGTCGCGGCACTTACACGCGCGTTGTGGACAAAATTTAACTATTCCGCCGTGATGATCTGCTGATATAGCAGGGAAATCGCCGCGTGCGGCACGGGTGATTATACAAGAGGGCGAGATGTCTGCCGAAGACCTAGAAATTGATCTGGATGCCATTCAGCGCCGCATGGACGGCGCGATGAATGCGTTGAAAACCGAATTTGCAAGCCTGCGCACAGGGCGGGCTTCGGCCTCGATTGTGGATGCAATCTCGGTCGATGCTTATGGGCAGATGACCCCGATCAACCAGCTTGGCACGGTCAACGTGCCAGAACCGCGCATGGTGGTGATCAATGTCTGGGACAAGGCGATGATTGCCAAGGTGGAAAAAGCCATCCGCGAAAGCGGGATTGGCATTAACCCTGTATCCGACGGCCCGCTGATCCGCCTGCCGATACCCGAGTTGAACGAGGAACGCCGCAAGCAGTTGACCAAGGTTGCCGCAGGCTATGCGGAAAACGCCAAGGTCGCCATTCGCAACGTGCGCCGCGATGGGATGGATCAGATCAAAAAGGCCAAATCGGCGGGCATGGGCGAGGATGACCAAAAGATGTGGTCAGACGAAGTGCAGGAACTGACTGACAAAGCGATTGCCGCTGTTGACCGCGCGCTGGACTCTAAACAAGCCGAAATTATGCAGGTTTAGCCCCAAAATTTATCCCAAAGTTTAGCCCAGAGTTTGGCCCGAAAGTTATAAACCCAAAGTGCGAGCGCGTTTTGCCCCAATCCCTTGACCCTGCAACCAGCGCCGCGCCGCAAACCTCTGCGCCAACGGGGCCGTTGCACGTGGCGATGATTATGGATGGTAACGGGCGGTGGGCCACGCAGCGTGGGTTGCCGCGACTGGTTGGGCATCGCAAAGGGGCCGAGCGTGTGCGCGAGATTGTGACGGCCTGTCCCCACTTGGGGATCACGCATTTGACAGTTTACGCATTTTCCACCGAAAATTGGAAACGCGGCGCTGCCGAAGTGTTGGGTCTGATGTCGATTTTCGCCCGATATATCAAATCCGAGGCGGAAAAGCTGGCAACTGCGGGGGTTCGGCTGCGCTTTATTGGCGATCGCACGCGCCTAGAGCCAAAGCTGCAAAAACTGATGGCAGGGATCGAGGCGCGCACCTCACAATGCAGCGCGCTGCATTTGACAGTGGCGATCAATTATGGCGGGCGCGACGAAATTACCCGCGCGATGCGCGCAATTGCGGCCGCTGGCATTGCGCCTGCCGACATTACCGATGCGGTTATTGGCGCGCATCTGGATACCGCAGATCTGCCCGACCCTGATCTGGTGATCCGCACCAGTGGCGAGACGCGGACATCAAATTTTCTGCCATGGCAGGCGGCTTATGCCGAATATGAATTCACCCCAACGCTGTGGCCCGATTTTACAGCGGCGGAATTGGCGGCGATTTTGAAGAAATATGGCCTGCGCGAGCGGCGCTTTGGCGGGATTGTGGCAAAATGATACCTGCCGCACCGCCCAGTGCTGCGGCAAATCGTTGGGCAGATTTGCGCCCGCGGATGCTGTCGGCTGCGGTGCTGCTGATCATTGGCGCGGTCGAGGTTTGGCTGGGCGGTTGGCCGTTTTTGGTGTTCATTATGGCGCTTGTCGGCGCGATGATTTGGGAACTTGCGCGCCTTTCGCGGCAAGACGGCGCCAAACGCGCCTATGGCCTTGCGCTAATTGCGGCGCTGCTGTTGTTTGCCGATGAGGGTTGGCCCAATTGGCCAAGCTATTGGCTGGTGCCTATTGTGCCGCTGATCTTTCTAGCATCGGATTTGGGCGGGCCGCGCTGGCTGATGGCCAAGACCTGCGCGCTGATTGCGCTGGCGATTATGACGGCGGGGCATGGGCTGTTCGAGCTGCGCCAAGCCGAAGGGGCGGCGGCGATATTGTGGGTTTTGGGCGTGGTGGTGGTGTCTGACGTTGCGGGGTATTTTGTGGGGCGCACGCTGGGCGGGCCCAAGTTTTGGCCAGCGGTCAGCCCCAAGAAAACATGGTCAGGCACGGTTGCGGGCTGGATTGGTGCGGCGCTGCTTGGGGCCGCGTTTGTCTATGCGGGCTATGGCGGGGCGGGGCTGATCGCCCTATCGCCGTTGATCGCCTTTGCGGGGCAGATGGGCGATATCGCGGAAAGCTGGCTTAAGCGGCGCGCGGGGGTCAAAGACAGCTCGCGCTTGATCCCCGGCCATGGCGGGGTAATGGACCGATTTGATGCGCTGGTGGGCGCGATGCTGGCCGTGATGGCGCTGCAATTTATCGCTCCAAACCTGATCAGCCTTTCTGGTGGGGGCTGAATGCGGCGGATTTCAATTTTTGGCGCGACGGGGTCGATTGGACAATCGTCCTATGATCTGATCACGCGCGCGGGCGGGGCCGAGGCGTTTGACACGGTGGCCCTGACGGGCGGGCGCAATGTGGCGCTGCTGGCGCAGATGGCGCGGGTGCTACGCGCGCAGGTGGCGGTGACCGCGCACGAAGATTGCCTCGGCGATTTGCGGGATGCGCTGGCTGGCAGCGGGGTTGAGGCGGCCGCAGGCCACGCCGCCATAACGGACGCCGCCCGCCGCCCTGTCGATTGGGTGATGAGCGCGATTGTCGGCAATGCGGGCCTAGCCCCCAGCTTTGCTGCGCTGGATAGCGGGGCGATTTTGGCGCTGGCGAATAAGGAAAGCCTTGTGTCTGCGGGCAAGCTGCTGCTGGCGCGGGCCGCCGCGGCAGGGGCCACCATTTTGCCCGTCGACAGCGAACATTCGGCCATTTTTCAGGCCCTGCACGGCGAGGATCGCAGCGCGCTAGAGCGGGTGATTATCACTGCATCGGGCGGCGCGCTGCGCGATTGGCCGCTGGAAAAGCTGGCAAGCGCAACTGTGGCCGAGGCGTCAAAACACCCCAATTGGGCCATGGGGCAGCGCATTACGATTGACAGCGCATCTATGTTTAACAAAGCGATGGAAGTGATTGAGGCGCATGAGTTTTTTGCGCTAGCGCCGGATCAAATCGAGGTGGTGATCCACCCGCAGTCTATTGTTCATGCACTGGTTGGGTTCAACGATGGCGCTGTTATGGCCCACCTCGGCGCGCCTGATATGCGCCATGCCATTGGCTATGCGCTAAATTGGCCAAACCGCGCGCATCTGCCCGTGGCGCGGCTGGATTTGGCGGCACTGGGCAGCCTAACCTTTACCGCCCCTGATTTGGCCCGATTTCCCGCGCTGCGCCTGTGCCGCGAGGTGATGGCCACGGGTGGGGCTGCGGGCACGATCTTTACCGCCGCCAAGGAAACCGCGCTGGATGCGTTTATCGCGGGGCAAATTGGCTTTATGGATATGTCAGGGGTGGTGGAAAGCACGCTTTCCCGCCTGCCTTCTGAAATTGCGATCACAGATGTGCCATCAGCCCTTGAGCAAGTGCTGCAGATAGACCATCTAACACGGGTGCGCGCCGCAGAAATGGCCGCGCACATGGCGCAAAGGCGGTAACAGTATGATGTCTATCCTAAGCGATTTTGGCGGGTTGATTTACACAATTGTGTCATTTCTGCTGGCGCTAGCAGTGATTGTCGCGGTGCATGAATACGGCCATTACATCGTGGGCCGTTGGTCGGGGATCAAGGCCGAGGTGTTCTCGCTGGGATTTGGGCCTGTGCTGGCATCTTCACGCCCAGATCGCTTTGGCACGCGCTGGCAGATTGCGGCCATTCCGCTGGGCGGTTTTGTGCGGTTTAAGGGCGATCAAGATGCGGCTTCGGCCCTGCCTGCGGGCGGGGATATGTCGGCCACCGAAGCGCGCCAAACCTTGGCAGGGGCGCCAATTTGGGCGCGGATGCTGACTGTGGCCGCTGGCCCCGTGTTCAATTTCGTTTTGGCATTTTTCATTTTTGTGGGCCTGATCCTATCTTCGGGGCTTGCCGCTGATCGCCCGATCATTGGCGCGCTGTATCCGATGCCAACGGCACAGGGATTGATGCAGGGCGATGAAATTACCGCGATTGAAGGGCAGCCAACCCCCGATCTGGCCACGTTTTTTCAGGTGGCCGATGCTGTGCCGCCACTGGCCGAGGTTGGCTATACGGTGCTGCGCGCGGGGCAGACAATGCAGGTCACTGCGCCCCATCCGCTGCCCGCACGCGCGGCACTGGTGCATTTGCAAAGCGCGGCATTTGAGGCGGGGCTGCGCGAAGGCGATGTCATCACGCAGGTGAATGGCCAGCCGATTCACGCCTTTTCGCAGTTGCCCCCCTTTATCGAGGCCAGCATGGGCGCGCCGCTGGATGTGCAGGTTTGGCGGCCAGATGGCAGCGTGCTGAATGTACTGCTGGAGCCAAACCGCCGCGATTTGCCAACTGCCGATGGTGGTTTTGAAACGCGCTGGATGATTGGCCTGTCCTCGGGCCCGATTTTCGATTTGCAGCGCCGCAGCGCAGGTCTGGGTGAGGCGATGATGCTGTCTTTTTCGCAAATGGGCGCGGTGTTTGAAGGCACGTTCTCAGGCCTGTTGCATATGATCCGCGGCGATATCAGCACGTGCAATTTGTCTGGCCCTGTTGGGCTGGCCGATACGATGGGGCAGGCCGCGCGGTCTGGGGTAGAAAGCTTTGTCACCATGCTGGCCATGGTATCGCTGGGGGTGGGGATTTTGAATCTGCTGCCCGTGCCCGTTTTGGATGGCGGGCATCTGGTGTTTTTTGCGGTTGAAGCGATCACGCGGCGCAAACCCAATCCAAGATTTGTGAATATGGCGGTGATGGTTGGTCTGTTTTTGGTGACGGCGCTGACGATTTTTGCGCTGGGTAATGATCTGACCTGTAGCTAAATTATTGATTTATATGTATATTGCTGCGCAGAATAGGGCTTTTGCCGCCTGCGCAGCACATCTGCACCACTTTGTCTAAAAAGTGTCTTAGGTCTTTGACAATTTGGGCCAGCATGGTTACTTATCCACAGCAAACTGCACAGGCAGTTTTGAACAGACAAGTTGGGGACGCGGCGTTATGATCAAGGCACTTTTGAAAGCATCTTACGGGATGCGCGTTGCGGTTGTGGCGGCCATTGGCCTTGCGGTGTTGCCGCTGTTGCCTGCTATGGCGCAGGATTACGCCTTTAGCAGTGTGCAGGTGCAGGGCAATGAAAGCGTTGACACCGCCTCGATCCTGAAATTTGCCCGCATTGAACAGGGCGCGACCCTGACGGCGGCGCAATTGAACGATGCCTTGCAGCGTGTTACTGATTCTGGGCTGTTTGCCTCGGTGGATTTTGTACCAAGCGGGGCGACTTTGACGATCAAAGTTGAAGAACTGCCGATCATCAGCGTTTTGGATTTTCAGGGCAATAAACGCCTGAAGGACGAAGAATTGGCAGCGGCGATTTCGTCGCAATCGCGCCGCGTGTTTTCGGCGGCCACTGCCGAAGAAGATGCTGCCACCATCACAGAACTGTACCGCGCGCGCGGCCGTCTTGCCGCCTCGGTCGAACCGAAAATCATTCCGCGCGGGGCGGGCCGTGTGGATTTGGTGTTTGAAATCATTGAAGGGCGCGTTGTTGAAAACGAAAGCATCGCCTTTATTGGCAACCGCGATTTTTCAGATCGCCGCTTGCGCCAAGTGCTGCAAACCAAACAAGCGGGATTTTTCCGCCAATTGATCCGCCGCGACACCTTTGATGCTGGGCGGTTGGAAGTAGACAAGCAAATGCTGCGCGATTTTTATCTGTCGCGGGGCTATGCCGATATTGAAGTGATCGATGCCACCGCAGACATGAGCCGCGAGCGCGATGCATCGTTCATCTCCTTCACGCTGCGCGAAGGGGCGCAATATAGTTTCGGCGCAGTGAATGTTCTGTCGGAAATTGCAGACGTGGACACCGCAGATTTTGCGGCAGCCCTGCGCTTGAACTCAGGTGAAATCTATTCGCCGTCTTTGATTGAAAGCGGTATCGCCCGCCTTGAAGACTTGGCAATTCGCAAAGATCTTAGCTTTGTTCAAGTTGAACCGCGCATCACGCGCAATGCAGACACGCAGACCATTGATTTGGATTTGGTGCTAAAGCGCGGCGAGCGGGTGTTCGTGGAACGCATTGATATTGAAGGCAATACGACGACGCTTGACCAAGTTGTGCGCCGCCAGTTCAAATCCTCGGAAGGGGATGCCTTTAACCCCCGCGAAATTCGTCAAGCCGCCGAGCGCATTCGCGCCTTGGGCTTTTTCGCGACCGCAAGTGTGGATGCGTCGCAAGGGTCTAGCACTGAACAAGTGGTGGTGAATGTTGATGTGGAAGAAACGCCAACAGGGTCGCTGTCTTTTGGGGTGACTTACGGCACCAACAGTGGCGGCGGAATTTTGCTGGGTTATTCCGAGACCAATTTCTTGGGCCGCGGTCAGTCGTTGAATGTGAATGTCACGGCCACGCGCGATTCGGAAGAGTATGTATTGGGCTTTAGCGAACCTGCGCTGCTGGGCCGCAATTTGCGGTTCAAACTGAATGGCGAATATAAAACCACAACTCAGGCAGATTCAAATTACGACACCGAGATTGCCACAATTTCCCCTGCGCTGGAATTTCCCGTGGGCGAGCAGACGCGGCTAGAACTGCGGTATCGCGTGGCGCGTGAAGGTGTGGTGAACGCCAGTTCGACCTCGGATCTGATCATTGCAGAAGCTGCGCGCGGAAACGAGCTGACATCTGGGTTGGGCTATACGCTGAACTTTGATACCCGAAATGCCGAACTGCCCAACGGCGGGTTTTTGCTGCGTTTTGGGCAGGATTTTGCGGGCTTGGGCGGGGATGTAAATTATGTCTCGACCAACGCACTGGCCGTTGCCGAAACCAAGATTTTCAACGAAGAGGTGACGCTGCGGGCCGTGGCCGAAGGCGGTGCCATCACATCGTTGAACGGCTATACCAGCCGCGTGACGGATCGTTTCTTTGATGCTGGGGGATTGCGTGGGTTTGAACGCAATGGCATTGGCCCGCGCGAAGCTGGTGATGCTTTGGGCGGCAATATGTTTGCGTCCGTGCGCTTTGAGGCAGAATTCCCACTGGGTCTGCCCGAAGAATATGGCATAACGGGCGGCGCGTTTGTGGATATGGGATCGGTCTGGGGTTTGGATGACGTGGGTTCAGCGCAGGGCGTTGACCGCGCGCTGCGTTCGGCCGCAGGTCTGGCAATTTTGTGGACAACGCCAATTGGCCCGCTGCGCATGAACTTTTCGCGTCCGCTGCAAAAGGAAAGCTTCGACATCAGCCAAGATTTTGAGCTGACCCTTTCGACCAAGTTCTAGGATGGTCGGGCGAATTGCGCGTGGGTGTTGCGTTGCGGCAGTTTTGGCCGCGGGCCTGACCGCAGGGTCAGTGCTGGCGCAAAGCAGCCCTGATGTGCAGGCTCCGTCGCCTATTTTGACGATTGATCAGGATGCGCTGTACCAGCGCAGCCTATACGGCAAGGCGCTGCGCGCGCGTGTTGCCGAAGAGCTGGGAAAACTGGAGGCCGATAGCCGCCGCATCGATGCCGAGCTAGAGGACGAAGAACGCGCGCTGACGCAAAAGCGCAGCGAAATGACCGCAGTTGATTTTGCCCCTCTCGCCGCCGCCTTTGACAAAAAGGCGCAAGACCTACGGGCGCAAAACGCGGCCGCAGTCGAGGCACTGCGCCTGAAAGAGCAGGACGGGCGTAAGCAGTTTTTCACCGTGGCGGCGCAGGTTTTGGGCGATTTTATGGTGGAACGCGGCGCGGCTGCGATCATTGACAAGGGGGCGGTTATTGTATCGCTTCGGGGGCTGGATGTGACGGACGCGGTGGTGGCCCGCATCGATGACGTTTTGGGCGACGGTACGAAATAGACCTGCGGCCATTTGCCCATCATCGCCTTGCCAGTTTGGCCATTCATTGCTAGTGATCTGCACATTGTTTATCGCCCAGGAGAGGTCATGGCCGAAGATACCCCCGCAGTTCTGGCCGCCGATTTGGCCCTGATCCAACGTATCATTCCGCATCGCTATCCCTTTTTGTTGGTGGATAAGGTGCGCGATCTTATTGTCAACGAAAGCTGCGTTGGCATAAAGAACGTCACCTTTAACGAGCCTCAGTTTCAGGGCCATTTCCCGAATATGCCTATTTTTCCGGGTGTGATGATTGTGGAAGCTATGGCGCAAACGTCGGGAATTTTGGTGGGTCTGTCGATGGATTTGGTCGATAAGAACGCGACCGTTTTCTTTATGGGCGTTGATAAGGTTAAGTTCCGCCGCAAGGTTGTGCCGGGTGATGTGATGGAATTGCACGTGCGCGCGCTGCGCGGCGGCGGGCGCGTGTGGAAATTTGAAGGCCGTGCGATGGTTGAGGGCGAACTTGCCTGCGAGGCCGAGTTTATGGCCATGTTCGATGTGCCCAAAGCATGACCATCGCGCCTGATGCCACAATCCACCCCTCGGCGGTGATCGAGGCGGGCGCGCATATTGGCCCGCGGTGCCAAATTGGCCCGTTTTCCATTATTGGCGCCGAAGTGCGCCTTGGTGCGGATGTGATTGTGAAATCCCATGCGGTGGTGACAGGTTGGACGGATGTTGGGGGCGGATCAGTGATTTACCCCTATGCCTGCGTGGGTGAAATTCCGCAGGATCTTAAGTATAAGGGCGAGCGGACGCGCCTGATTGTGGGCGCGCGTTGCCGTATCCGCGAAGGGGCCACGTTGAACACGGGGACAGACGGCGGGGGCGGGGTAACCCGCGTGGGCGACGACTGTTTGATTATGACAGGCGCGCATGTGGGCCATGACGCGCAACTTGGCAATCGGATTGTGCTGGCGAATGGGGTGGCCATAGCGGGGCATTGCGTGATTGGCGATGATGTGGTGATCGGCGGTCTGTCGGGCATTCATCAATTCGTGCGCATCGGACATGGCGCGATGATTGGCGCGCTGACCATGGTGACCAATGATGTGATTCCCTATGGCCTTGTGCAGGGGCCGCGCGGGGTGCTGGACGGGCTTAATCTGGTGGGGCTAAAGCGGCGCGGTTTGGATCGCAGCGCAATCTCCGCCCTGCGCGCGGCCTATGCGGCATTGGCGGGGGGGGAGGGCAGTTTTGTAGAACGCGCTCGCGCCTTGTCGGAAAGCTCTCCTTCTGCGCAGGTGCGCGAGATTGTAGAATTCATTCTATCGCAATCCGATAGATCATTCCTTGGGCCGAAATGAGTGGTTTGGCGCTGATTGCAGGGCAGGGGGCGCTGCCTGCTGCGCTGCTGGCGGCTATGCCCGCCCGCCCGTTTATCTGCGCGCTGGACGGGTTTGCGCCGGATGGGGTCGCGGTTGATCTGACCTTTCGTCTTGAACGCCTTGCGCTGTTTCTGCGCGACTTGGAAAACCGTGGCATCACGCTGGTGTGCTTTGCGGGGGCGGTCAAACGCCCGCGTCTTGACCCCAGCCTGTTTGACCCTGTCACCGCGCAGATGGTGCCGCGCCTGCTGGCGGCGATGGGGCAGGGCGATGATGGGGCCTTGCGCGCTGTGATTGGTATTTTTGAAGAGGCGGGGTTTGGCGTTCAGGGCGTGGCCGAAATTGCGCCAGCGCTGATCCCTGCTGCAGGGGTTTATGCGGGGGCGCTGACCGCCGATATGCACAGCGACGGCGCACGCGCCGAAGCCATTGTTGCAGCATTGGGGGCGGAGGATGTGGGGCAGGGCTGCGTTGTGGCGGGCGGCCTGTGTTTGGCGGTTGAGGTGATCTCTGGCACGGATGCGATGCTGGCCAGCGTCTGCGGCCTTGGCGATCTGCGCCCTGCTGCACGCGGGGTTTTCTATAAATCGGCCAAGCTGGGCCAAGATCTGCGCATTGATCTGCCCACGCTGGGCCCCGCCACTGTGGCCAATGCCGCCCGTGCTGGCCTTGGCGCGATTGTGTGGCGCGCGGGCGATGTGATTTGCCTTGATCTGCCAGCTATGCAAGCCGCTGCCAACGCTGCAGGCCTAACCCTATGGGCGCGCTAAGTTTTTTCATCGTCGCGGGCGAGCCTTCGGGCGATCGTTTGGGGGCTGCTTTGATGGGGGCCTTGCGCGCGCTGCACCCTGATGCGCGCTTTGCGGGCGTTGGCGGGCCGCTGATGCAGGGGCAGGGGCTGGTCAGCCTGTTCCCGATGGAAGAACTTTCGGTGATGGGGATCATCGAGGTTTTGCCGAAATACCGCGCGCTCAAACGCCGCATTGCGCAGACGGCGGCGGCGGCGCTGGCCCTTGCGCCTGATGCGCTGATCACCATTGATAGCCCCGATTTTAGTTTGCGCGTGGCGGGGTTGGTCAAAACAGCGCAGCCAGACCTGCGCACGATCCATTATGTTGCGCCTTCGGTTTGGGCGTGGCGGCCAAAGCGGGCTGTTAATATGGCGCGGGTGATTGATCATGTGCTGGCGCTGTTGCCGTTCGAGCCGCCTTTGATGCAGGCGGCGGGGATGACCTGCGATTTTGTAGGCCACCCTGTGGTGTCTGAACCCGTGGCGAGTGCACAGGAGATGGCCGCTTTTGCAGGGGATGGCCCGTTGATCTTATGCCTGCCCGGATCGCGCAGGGGCGAGGTTGCGCGCCTTGCGCCGATTTTTGGCGCGGTTTTGGGGCTGGTGAAAGCGCACCATCCAAACGCGCGCGTGGCTTTGCCTACTGTGCGCGGCGTGGCCGATTTGGTGCGGGATTTAACCGCTGATTGGCCGATTGTGCCGCAGATAATCACCGATGCAGAGGCCAAACGCGGGGCTTTTGCCGCCGCCGATGTGGCACTGGCCGCATCGGGCACAGTGTCGCTGGAACTGGCGGCCAATGCCTGCCCGATGGTCATTGCCTATGACATGAACCGCCTGACGCTGTGGCTGATGGCGCGTGCGGCACTCGTGGATACTGTCACGCTGGTGAATTTGGTCAGCGA
>CAMAWZ010000031.1 GCA_945861995.1 Pseudorhodobacter antarcticus | reverse complement strand
TATGTTTCTGCGCCAGATGCCGCGATTACCATTACATCCGACGGCTATACCCAGATCTGCGCCGAAGGTTTGCAGCACGGCCAGCGCTATGCCTTGACCTTCCGCGAGGGGCTGCCCGCCAAGGATGGGCAGGTTTTGCCATCATCGGTGGATATAACCTCTTATGTGCGTGATCGCAGCCCAGGCGTGCGATTTGCTGGGCGCGGTTATGTGCTGCCAAAGGGGGGCGATGCGGCCCTGCCTGTGCAAACGGTCAATACCAAAAAACTGGGGTTAGAGCTGTACCGCGTGACCGACCGCAATTTGATGCGCGCGCTGCAAAACGGATTCCTATCGGCCCCAATGGCACAGTATCAGGAATACGATTTCACCGCGCAAATCGGTACGAAATTATGGGCTGGCGAGGCGGATGTAACGCAAGAGGTGAACATTGATGTCACCACGCGCCTGCCACTGGCTGATGCACTCGCGGGCCAAACCGCAGGTATTTACGCGCTGCGCGCCACAGTTCCAGGGGTAGATTCCTATGCCGTGCCGTCTGCTTGGCAGTGGTTTGTGGTGTCTGACATTGGGTTGACCACCCTAAGCGGCACAGATGGGCTGCATATTTTTGCCCGCAGCCTTGGCGATGCATCGGCGCAGGCGGGGGCGGATGTGCAACTGGTATCAGAAGCGAACGAAGTGCTGGCCACTGCAACAACGGACGCGCAGGGCTACGCGCGTTTTGACGCCGCCCTAAACGCAGGCACAGGGGCCGCCGCCCCCGCGCTGATTGTGGCCCGCTTGGGTGATGCGGATATGGCGTTTTTGTCGCTAAATGATGCCGAATTTGATCTTTCGGATCGCGGCGTTGCGGGCCGCGCTGCCGCCCCGCCTGTGGATGTGTTCATGGCCACAGATCGCGGGGCGTATCGCGCGGGCGAGACGGTATATGTCACAGCTTTGGCGCGCGATTCTGCCATGGCGGCGGTTGAAAACCTTCCGTTGACGGCAGTTCTATCGCGCCCCGATGGTGTGGAATATTCCCGCGCGGTCGTGTCTGATGGCGGCGCAGGCGGGCACGTATTTTCGCTGCCCGTGGCAGATAGCGCCCCGCGCGGCCAGTGGAAGATCGAGATGTTCGCCGATACAGACGCGCCCGCATTGGCGCGCAAGACCTTTTTGGTTGAAGATTTTCTGCCCGAACGCATTGATTTTGCCCTGACCCTGCCCGATGCCCCCATCCGCCTTGGCGATGTGCCGCAACTGACGCTGGATGCGCAATATTTGTTTGGCGCGCCTGCCAGCGATTTGGCAATAGAGGGCGAAGTGGGCCTATCCTTGGCGGATGGTTTGTCCGATTGGCAGGGCTTTACCTTTGGCCGCCACGATGCTGCCTTTTCGGCGGGGTTAGAGACGATTGCAGGCAGCCGCACCGATGCAGATGGTCTGGCCACCATCGCCCTTGCGATGCCGCAAGTGGACAATCCAAACAAGCCTTTGCAAATGGAAGCAACCGTGCGCATCGCCGATGGCTCTGCCCGCCCTGTCGAGCGTAAAATCACGCAAATCTTGGCCCCGTCGGCCCAGATGATCGGGATCAAACCCCTGTTCGATGGTGCAGCACCCGAGGGCGGCGAGGCGCGCTTTGCCCTGATTGCGCTGAATAAAGATGGCGCGGCGGCTGCGCGCGATTTGGCTTGGACAGCGACACGCGTGGAAACCGATTATCAATGGTATCAAAACAGCGGCAATTGGTATTGGGAACCTGTGACCACACGCAGCAAAATTGCAGAAGGTGTGGTGCAAACGGGCAAGACGGCGACCGAAATCGCCATTCCAGTCACATGGGGCGAGTTTGAATTGGCGCTGACTGCGCCCGATGGCACGGCGGCGTCCACTCTGTTTTCGGCAGGCTGGTATGGTGGGGCCGATACGGCGGCCACGCCCGATATGCTGGAAATGGCGCTGGATGCGCCCAGTTACCGCGCGGGCGACACTGCCAAATTGCGCATGGTTGCGCGGACCGATGGCGTGGCGCTGGTGCAAGTTCTGTCAAACCGCCTGATTGCGATGCAGGCGGTGGCGGTAAAGGCGGGCGAGAATACGGTTGAACTGCCCGTCACCGATGATTGGGGCACGGGGGTTTATGTAACCGCATCCGCCCTGCGCGGAATGGACAGTGCCGCTGGCCGCAACCCTGCCCGCGCGCTGGGCGTGGCCCATGCCAGCATAGACCCTGCGCAGCGCGCACTGGCCGCCAGCATTGAAACCGCAGCGGAGGCTGCGCCGCGCGGCCCGCTGGATATGGCGGTAAAGGTTGATGGCGTGGCGACAGGTGAGACGGCCTATGTCACCATCGCCGCCGTCGATCAGGGAATTTTGAACCTAACAGGGTTTACCCCGCCCGACCCGATGGATCATTATTTTGGCCAGCGCAAATTGGGCGTGGGCATTCGCGATATTTATGGCCGCCTGATTGATGGGCTAAATGGCGCGATGGGCACTGTGCGTTCTGGTGGCGATGCGGGTGCAAATGCGCGCCTGCAAGCCCCCCCGCCCACAGAAGAATTGGTGGCCTATTTCACAGGCCCAGTTGCGGTTGGGGACGATGGCTATGCCCGCGCGTCCTTTACCCTGCCCGCCTTTAACGGCACGGTGAAGGTTATGGCGATTGCGTGGTCGAAAACAGCCGTTGGGCAGGCCAGCGCAGATGTGCTGGTGCGCGATCCTGTGGTGGTTGCGGCCAGCCTGCCACGCTTTATGGCGCTGGGCGATACCGCGCGCCTAGCGCTGGACATCACCCATGCCACGGGCCCCACGGGGCAAATGGCACTGACTGCCACCGCCACAGGCCTGACGCTGGGCGATGTGCCAGCATCGGTAGATCTGGGCGACAAGGCCACAGCACGCATCGAAGTGCCGATTGTGGCAGATGCCTTGGGCAACCAGACCATCACCGTGGCGCTGACCACGCCTGACGGGAAGACGCTGCAAAAGACGCTGACCTTGCCCGTGCAAATCAACGATGCCCCCATCGTGCGCACATCACGCTTTGATCTAGTAGCAGGGGCGGAATTTACCGCAGATAGCGCCCTGTTTGATGGGCTGATGGCAGGCACAGCCAAGGCCACGCTGACAGCTGGCCCAATGGCGCGGCTGAATGCGGCGGGTATCATGCAGGCGCTGGATGGCTATCCCTATGGCTGTACCGAGCAGATCACATCCAAAGCGATGCCGCTTTTGTACCTGTCTGATCTGACCACGGGGCTGGGCATAAGCGCGCCCGAAGACCTGCCTGCACGGATAAATGCGGCACTAAACGCCGTGTTGGTCACACAAAACGCCAGCGGCGCCTTTGGCCTGTGGCAAGTGGGCGAGGGCGGCGATATGTGGCTGGACGCCTATATCACCGACTTTTTGGGCCGTGCCCGCGCGCGCGGGTTCGAGATGCCAGATCAAGCCTTCCGCATGGCGCTGGATAACCTGCGCAATCAAGTCAACTATTTCCCCGATTTCGACTATGGCGGCGAAGGTCTGGCCTATGCGCTGATGGTTCTGGCGCGCGAAGGGGCGGCAGCCATTGGCGATTTGCGATACTATGCCGACGTTAAGGGCGATGCTTTTGCCACCCCCGCAGCGCAGGCCCAACTAGGCGCAGCGCTGGCCAGCTATGGCGATCAGCAGCGCGCGGATACCATGTTCGCCCGCGCTGCCGCCGCGGTGGATGCGCTGGGCAATGGCGAGGCCGGACAGATTTGGCGCGCCGATTATGGCACTAACCTGCGCGATGCGGCCGTTGTTCTGGCCTTGGCCACCGAAGCGAAAAGCCAAGTGGTCGATACGCAAAAGCTACTTGCCGCCATTGCGGCCCCGCGCGCGCTGTCAACGCAAGAACAGGTTTGGACACTGCTTGCCGCCGCCGCGATGAATGATGCGGGCACAGCCAGTGACATCACCGTCAACGGCGCGCCCGTATCTGGCCCCGCGATACAAATGACCGATGCTATGGCCGCGCCAGTGCTGATCAAAAACAACGGCGCAGATACCAGCCTGACAGTTACTACCATCGGCACACCCACAGGGCCCGAGGCGGCAGACGGCGCGGGTTACGCCATTACGCGCAGCTATTTCACGCTGGATGGTGCGCTTGTGGATGCAAGCGCTGTAAGTGTTGGCACGCGCCTAGCAGTCGTTCTGGAAATCACGCCCTTTGGGCGCGGTGAAGCGCGGCTAATGGTAAACGATCCGCTACCTGCAGGGTTTGAGATTGATAATCCAAGCCTCATTGGCAGCGCCCTGCCTGCGCTGGCAGAGTTTGATCTGCTGGCGGAGACCGCGCACACCGAATTCCGCCAAGATCGGTTCTTGTCTGCGGTGAACCGAATGGACAACGCGCCGTTCCGTTTGGGCTATGTTGTGCGCGCCGTGTCGGCGGGGGAATTTCACCACCCCGCCGCCGTGGTGGAAGATATGTATCGCCCCGATCTTTCGGCCCGCAGTGACGCTGGGCGCGTTGTGATCATGCCCTAAGCCGTGCGCGCAGGGTGGATCTTTGCCGCCGCCCTTGCGCTGGGCCTGACCGCCTATGGGCGCGACCGCTTTGACGATTGGATCGCGGATACCCGCCTGCCGATTTTGCAAGTTGCGGTCGGCACCGAAGTGCTGGACAGAAACGGCGATCTGCTGCGCGCCTATACCGCGGCGGGCGGGCGTTGGCGGCTGGGCGTTGATCTGGGCGACGTTGATCCCGATTTTGTGGCGGGGCTGGTCGCCTATGAAGACGCGCGGTTTTACACTCACCACGGCATTGATCTGCGCGCGCTGCTGCGGGCGGGGGCGCAGGCCGTTTGGAACGGACGGGTCGTATCTGGCGCATCGACGCTGACCATGCAGGTTGCGCGGCTGCTAGAGGGCAGCGGCACAGGGCAAATGGCGGGCAAGTGGCGGCAGATGCGGCTGGCGCTGGCGCTGGAATCGCACCTTTCTAAGCCAGAGATTTTGCAGCTGCATCTGAATATCGCGCCCTTTGGCGGCAATTTGGAAGGGCTGCGCGCGGCAACGCTGGCCTATTTCGGTAAAGAGCCGCGACGCCTGACCCCTGCCGAAATTGCGCTGCTGATTGCTCTGCCGCAATCACCCGAAGCGCGCCGCCCCGACCGAGCCCCAGATGCCGCAATCGCGGCCCGCACCCGCGTTCTGGCGCGTTTGGTGCGCGATGGCCTGATCAGCGCTGACGAGGCCGCCGCCGCCCAGCGCGAAGCGGCCCCGCGCGCCCGTGCGCCTTTTCCCGCATTTGCGCCGCATCTGTCTGACAGCCTGCGCAGTGCCAATTCGGGCGCGCGAAAAGTTCAGTCTACTTTGGACAAATCCCTACAAATTAGCCTTGAATCCTTGGCGTTAGAGACTGTTTCAAACATTGGCGCGCAGGTGCAAATTGCCATTGTTGTGGCAAATCACGCCTCTGGCGAAGTGCTGGCCTCGGTCGGTTCCGCCGCCTACCGCGCCGATGGGCGGGCGGGGTTTGTGGATATGACCACAGCCCGCCGCAGCCCCGGCTCTACGTTAAAGCCGCTGATTTATGGGCTTGCCTTTGACGAGGGGCTGGGCCACCCCGAAACGCTGATTGATGACCGCCCTACCGATTTTGGCGGCTATCGCCCCCAAAATTTTGACCGCCATTTTCGCGGGAAACTGCGGATGCGGTCGG
Organism: Pseudorhodobacter antarcticus; assembly: GCA_945861995.1. Taxonomy (GTDB): domain Bacteria; phylum Pseudomonadota; class Alphaproteobacteria; order Rhodobacterales; family Rhodobacteraceae; genus Cypionkella; species Cypionkella antarctica_B. The sequence continues at coordinate 7,967 of CAMAWZ010000031.1, read as the reverse complement.
CGCTGCAACAATCTTTGAACATTCCTGTGGTGGCGCTGACGCAGGCACTGGGGCCAGAAAAACTGCTTTCGGCCCTATCGCGGGCGGGGGTGCAGAATGAACTGCCAAATGGCCAAGCGGGGCTGGCGGTTGCTTTGGGCGGGATTGGCATATCGTTGCACGATTTGGTGCAACTGTATGGGGCGATTGCGCGGGGCGGCGTTGCCCTGCCGCTGACGGCGTCGCCGGCCGCACTAGGCAATGGGCAAGGTACGGGGCAGCGCCTGCTGTCGCGTGCATCGGCTTGGCAGGTCGGCGATATTTTGGCGGGGCTTCCCCCGCCCGCGGGCGCGTCTGCCAATCGGTTGGCTTATAAAACGGGCACCTCCTATGGCAACCGCGATGCTTGGGCGATTGGCTATGACGGCGCGCATGTGGTGGGGGTTTGGATGGGCCGCCCCGATGGCACGCCCATGCCTGGCGCGCTTGGGGCCGATTTGGCCGCCCCAGTGCTGTTTTCAGCCTTTGCGCGGATCAAACCCGCGCTTACCCCGCAGCCCCCTGCCCCGCCCGAAACCCTGCTTGTTGCGGGCGATCAGTTGCCCGAACCCCTGCGCGAGTTTCAACCGCGCGGCGCGGCCTTTGATGCCAAACTTGGCGCGCCAAAGCTGATTTTCCCACCCGATGGGGCCGAAGTAGAGCTGATGAAATCTGGTCTGCTGCTGCGGATCGAAGGCGGCACAGCCCCTTATACGATTATGGCCAATAACGCGCCGCTGCGCGCGGGCCTAACCGCGCCAGAAGTGATGATTTCGACCCTAACTGCTGGGTTTGTGACGCTTTCCGTGATTGATGCGCAAGGCAGGTCAACCCAATCGCGCATTCGCCTGCGCAATCCCTAATTGACAGACGGCCCGCGCCCGCGCATGACGGCGCAAAAAGGAAACCCTATGCGTGATCTTGTTAAAACCCATGCCGCCCTGCTGTTTGCATCTATCGCTAGCTTTATTCTGATGGGGGCGGGGCAATCGCTGTATGGGCCAACCCTGCCCGCCTATTCGCGTGCCTTTGCGATGGATGTATCCACTGTTGGGCTGCTGGTTTCGTCGCATTGGAGTGGCTGCGCGGTGGGGGGGGGGATGATGTTTGTCTATCCGCAAAAGATCACGCCGCGCCATGTGCTGGTTTTGATGCTGGCGGGGTCGCTGCTGCTGGCATGGGGGGCACATTTTGGCATTGCCCTTGCGGGCGGCGTGCTGTTTGGCGCGGGTTATGGCGCGGCAACGGTCGTGTTTAACCCGCGCGTCTTGGCGGCCTTTGGCCCGCGCGGGCCAGCCATGGTTAGCCTGATCAACGCCTGTTTTGGCATTGGCGCCATTGCCGCGCCACTGGTTTTTGTGGCGCTGAACAATAACCCCGCGCCCACCTTTCTGATATGTGCCGGGCTTGCCGCGCTGATCTGGGTGTTTGCGGGCCGCGCGGGCCGTGGCGCGGGCGAGCCTGCCGCCGCCGCCGTCCCAACCCCGTGTGCCCCCCATTGGCCGATCTTGATTTTCCCCGGCATGGCCATAGCGATTGAGGCCAGCCTGATTGGCCTTGGCCCAACGGCCCTGATCCGCGCCGGCGTGGGCGAAGTGCGCGCGGCGGAACTGCTGTCTGTCTTTTTCATCGGCTTTCTGGTGGCGCGGGTTTTGCTGACCTTTGTCGCGCACCGCTTGCCTGCGCTGACAACGGCAACACTGGCGCTGCTGGGCTGCGGGCTTGCGTCGATCTTCAGCGCTGCCGTTCTGCCCAGCGCTGGGTTTGTGGCGATGGGCTTTTGCGCGGGGCTGTTCTTTCCCAGTATGTATGTGGCGGCATCGGCCACGATGGGCGGCCATCCGCGCACGGCGGTTGCGATTATCGCGGCAGGGATGGTGGGCGGCATCGTAGCGCCGCTGATCCTATCGCCTGCGCTGCCCTATTTGGGGAGTTTTGGGTTTTTCTGGGTGTTTGGCGTGGTTTCGCTGGCCATGGTGGCGGCGGGGGTCTTTGCCGGCGCTAGCCTATTGGGGCCAGCCGCATCCGCCCCTGCGGCGTGATCTGCCAGACGTCGCGGCCTTCAATCACAATGCCTGACAGCGGCCCACCATAGGCGGCGGAACTGTCGATATTCACGCGGTTGCCGTAATGGGTGGGGGTATCAATGGCGGTATGGCCATGCACAATCAGCGGGCCATGATCGCGGGTGTCGTCCAGAAAATCGTGACGGATCCAAACCAAATCATCTTCGGTCTGATCCGCGAGCGCGATGCCTGGTCTGATGCCCGCATGGACAAACAACGCCTCGCCGCGCAGGTAATGCGTGGGCCGCGACGCCAGAAAATCGCGATGGGGTTGGGGAACCGCATCGCGCGCATCGCACCACACTGGGGCAAGGGGGCGGTCGGCGGCGTTTTTTACCCCGTAAGAGGCCAGCGTTTCTGCCCCGCCCAAACGCGGATGCAGATAGGATAAATCCCGCCGCAGGCCCGTATCATGGTAATCGAAACTGGAAAGGTATCCCGCAAACATACGGTCATGGTTGCCTTTCAGCACCACCCAATCGGCCCCGCCCGCAATACCCGCGCGCAGATAGTCGACCACCCCCGCACTGTTTGGTCCGCGATCAACCAAATCACCAATATGCACGATGGTGCCCGCGCCAGTTGCGGCCATATCATCCGCAATCAGGCCATGCAGGTCTTGAAGCAGGCCCAGATGGCCATGAATATCGCCGATCGCGTAAGTTTTCATGTCAGCCCCAAAATTCGGGCCAAGGGTGCCCTTGGCCCGATCGTACTAGGGCACTTCCGCCTAAGCCACCTCAAACTCCAACGCTTTCACTTGGCTGAACATACCTGTCGATTCCAGCGTTTCGACCACCTTTTGGCTCAGCGGATTGTCCAAATACAAAATCGCAATTGCGTCTTGCCCCACGCCTGAACGGCCCAGCGTAAAGTTGGCGATGTTGACGTTGTTTTTGCCCATCGTCATGCCCAAAAGGCCGATGATACCGGGCACGTCTTCGTTCGTGGTGTACAGCATATGCGCACCGATTTCGGCATCGATATTGATACCCTTGATCTGAATGAAACGCGGCTTACCATCGCTGAAACAGGTGCCTGCAACCGAACGCTCGCGCGTGTCTGTCACCATCGTCACCTTGATATAGGCATCAAATACGCCCGTCTTTTCTTGGCGGGTGGTGGAAATTTGAATCCCCTTATCCTTGGCAACAATCGGGGCCGAAACCAAATTGACATCGGGGTTTTGCGTTTTCAAAACGCCTGCGATCACCGCCGAATTCAGCGCGGCTAGGTTCATGCCCGCAACTGTGCCGTCATACAGAATGTTGATGGCCTTAATCGGCTCTTCCGTCATTTGGCCGATGAAGGCGCCCAAATGGCTGGCAAGTTTGATCCAAGGGCCCATAATTGCGGCCTCTTCGGCGGTGACATTGGGCATATTCAGCGCGTTTGAAACAGCGCCTGTCAGCAGGTAATCGGACATCTGCTGCGCCACTTGCAGGGCGACATTTTCTTGCGCTTCGGTGGTTGCCGCGCCCAAATGCGGGGTGCAAACCACGTTGGGCAGGCCAAAGAGGGGGTTTTCGGTGGCAGGTTCCACTTCGAAAACGTCCAATGCAGCGGCGGCAATGTGGCCCGATTTCAACCCCTCGGCCAAGGCCGCCTCATCAATCAAACCGCCGCGCGCGCAGTTGATAATGCGAACGCCCTTTTTGGTTTTTGCCAGATTTTCCGCAGACAGGATGTTGCGCGTTTTGTCCGTCAGCGGGACGTGCAGCGTGATAAAATCGGCGCGGGCCAGAAGATCGTCTAGTTCTACCTTGGTCACGCCCAATTGCTTGGCGCGTTCTTCCGACAAGAACGGGTCATAGGCGATAACCTTCATCTTCAGCCCAACAGCGCGGTCACACACGATGCCGCCAATATTGCCTGCGCCAATCACGCCAAGGGTTTTGTTGAACAACTCCACCCCCATAAAGCGCGACTTTTCCCATTTGCCCGCATGGGTGCTGGCGTTCGCCTCGGGCAATTGGCGCGCGCAGGCAAACATCATTGCAATGGCGTGTTCGGCAGTGGTGATCGAATTGCCGAAAGGCGTGTTCATAACGATCACGCCTTTTTTGGAGGCGGCGGGAATATCGACGTTATCCACGCCAATACCCGCGCGGCCAATCACCTTTAGGCGGGTGGCGCGTTCCAGCAGTTTTTCGGTGGCTTTAGTGGCGCTGCGAATGGCCAGACCATCGTATTGGTCGATGATGGCGGCCAACGCCTCTTTGTCTTTGCCAAGTTTTGGCAAATAATCCACCTCAACCCCGCGATCGCGAAAGATTTGCACGGCGGTTTCGGAAAGTTCGTCAGATACAAGAACGCGAGGTGCCATTTTGGCCTCCTTTAAACATGGGGACATGGCGGGGTCGACCCCCGCCGAAACTAAGATTGCGCAGCGATTTCCGCATAAAAGGCATGGGTCAGCCACGGCATCAGGGCTGCCACATCGGCACTTTCCACTGTGCTGCCGCACCAAATACGCAGGCCCGCAGGCGCATCTCGGTAAGACCCAATATCCAGCGCCACGCCTGCCTTTTCCAGCCGCTTTGCCACGGCTTTGGCGAACGCCTCGCCGTCTTTGATCCGCGCATCCGTGAACTTAAGGCAGACCGACGTGGTCGAAGCGATGTCCGCCGTTTCGGCCAAATTGGCGATCCACGGGTTTGCGGCGCAGAAATCCCAAATCACCTGCGCATTGGCGTTTGCCCGCGCGATCAGCGCGGCTTGCCCGCCAAGGGACTGCGCCCATTTCAAGGCCACAAGATAATCTTCGACCGCCAGCATGGATGGGGTGTTGATCGTCTCGCCCTTAAAAATGCCCTCAATCAGCTTGCCTTTGCTGGTAAGGCGGAAAATCTTGGGCAGGGGCCAAGGCTGCGTATAGGTTTCCAAACGCTCCACCGCGCGGGGCGATAGGATGATGACGCCATGGGCACCCTCACCGCCCAGCACCTTTTGCCAAGAAAAAGTGGTAACATCCAGCTTGTCCCACGGCAAATCCATCGCAAAGGCGGCAGATGTTGCATCGCACAGGGTCAGACCAGCGCGGTTTGCGGGGATGTTATCGCCGTTTGGCAGGCGGCACCCGCTGGTGGTGCCGTTCCATGTAAAGGCAACGTCCCGGTCGAAATCGACCGTTTTGAAATCAACAATCTGCCCATAGGGCGCAATTTTCACCACGGCGTCTAGCTTTAGTTGTTTGACAACATCGGTCACCCACCCCTCGCCAAAGCTTTCCCACGCCAGCATTTCCACGCCGCGCGCACCCAGCAGCGACCACATCGCCATTTCAAACGCGCCCGTATCCGAGCCTGGCACAATGCCGATACGGTAATCATCGGGCACGCCCAAAACGGCGCGGGTCAAATCGATGGCTTCGGCCAGTTTTGATTTGCCGACAGCGGCGCGGTGGCTGCGGCCCAAGGGCGCATCAGCCAGCATATCCAAATGGAAATTAGGGATTTTGGCACATGGGCCAGAGGAAAAGCGCGGATTAGCCGGCCGCACTGCCGGTGCAATCATATCAGACATGGTATCCTTCCAGATAAATGCCCCCCGGTGGGGAGGGGTGTCCCACCGCTGCAGTTACGGGGGCTTTGCGTCTGGCACAAGTCGCAAAAGCGCGCTAAAGCGCCGCAGATGGGGCAAGTTTTCACGGGCCTGTCGCTTATCGGAAACTTTGGAGCCCTGATGTACATCGCAACCCTTATCGCCAACCCTGCAAAAGCCAACCTAGACCGCAGCACTGTTGAGGCGGTGCGCAACGCGTGGGGCGGCGGCGATGCACATTGGCTGAATGGTGGGGTGGCGGCAGAGTTTGGCCTTGAAAACGCGCCACAAAATCAATGGGATGTATGGGCAGAATTGCAAAAACTGGGCATTGATCTGTGTATTCAGATGGCACAGGGCCGCGCGAAGCGCCTGCTGATCGCCGATATGGACAGCACGATGATCCACCAAGAATGTATTGACGAATTGGCGGATGAGGCAGGTTTTGGCCCCCGCGTCGCTGCCATTACCGCCCGTGCGATGAACGGGGATTTAGATTTCGAAACCGCGCTGCGCGAGCGTGTCGCCCTGCTGCGCGGCTTGCCCGAAGATGTGATTAACCACGTGATTGACACCCGCATTACCCTAATGGAAGGCGGGCCTGTTCTTCTGGCCACCATGCGCGCGCGGGGGGCCTATTGCGCGCTGGTATCGGGGGGGTTTACCGCCTTTACGGCAGCAATTGCGGCACAGCTTGGCTTTGATGAAAACCGCGCCAATACGCTGTTGGTGGAAAATGGCCAGCTTACTGGCCACGTCGCGATGCCAATTTTGGGGCGCGAGGCCAAAATGCAAGCGCTGACCGAGATTTCAGCCCGCCTTGGCATTACCCCAGATGACGCCATTGCCGTGGGTGACGGTGCAAATGATTTGGGGATGCTGGGGCTGGCGGGTGCTGGAGTCGCCCTGCACGCCAAGCCTTCGGTGCAGGCCGAGTGCAGCCTGCGCATAAACCACGGCGATCTGACGGCGCTGCTGTATCTGCAAGGTATCCCTGCCGCCGAGTTTGCCCATGTTTGAAGTTGCCCCCCACATCGCGCTGCTGCTGATCCTTGCGGCCTTTGTCGCGGGGTTTGTCGATTCGATTGCAGGGGGCGGCGGGCTGATTACGGTGCCCGCCCTTTTGCTCGCGGGGGCCAACCCAGTTGAAACGCTTGCAACGAACAAATTGCAGGGCAGTTTCGGGTCGGGCACGGCGATGGTTACCTATGCACGCGCGGGGCATATCAACTTGCGTGATCAGGCGGGGATGGCGGCGATTTCTGCCATTGCTGCGGCAGGTGGCGCGCTGGTTGCGCATCTTTTGCCAGCGGAAGTTTTGCGGCTGATCATGCCCGTCGTGCTGATTGCCGTTGCGGTCTATTTCGCCGTTAAGCCAGGATTAACCGATAGCGACAGCCGCACACGCGTCTCTAACGCGGTGTTTAGTGTCACATTTGTGCCTGTGATTGCGGCCTATGACGGGTTCTTTGGCCCCGGAACGGGATCGTTCTTTATGCTGGGGTTCGTACTACTGGCAGGTTATGGCCTGCTGCGCGCGACCGCCCATACCAAAACCCTGAACTTTGCCAGCAACATCGGAAGCCTTGCTGTTTTCGCCTTTTCTGGCGCGACATGGTGGGCGATTGGCCTGTGCATGGGGATGGCGCAGATGGCAGGGGCCAGCCTTGGGGCGCGGCTGGCCATGCGAATTGGGGCGGGCCTGATCAAGCCACTTTTAGTGATCACATCCACAGCGATGGCGGCGCGGCTATTGTGGCAAATCTGGGGCCAATAGGGCCTAGATCTGCCCCCAGTCCGCCCCCTGCATTTCGCGCAGGCGTGATGCCGTGCGTTCAAATTCAAAGCTGCCCGCACCTTCGATATACAGCCGCTCTGGCACATCGGCAGCGCTGCAAATCAGCCGCACCTTAGCCTCATACAGGGCGTCAATCAGCGTCACAAATCGCTTCGCCTCATTATAATTGGCGCTAGACAGCTGCGGAATATCGCGCAGGATCAGCACCCGCACGGCCGCTGCAATCGCAAGAAAATCAGCGGGGCCGTAGGGCTGCGCGCATAAATCCCAAAACGTGGCAAAGCACACACCGCTGGCCGCGCGGGGCAGCGTGATTGTGCGGCCATTGACTGCCAAAACCAGCGGCGCGCCTGCCGCCTGCCCTGTCAAATCATCCCAAATCTGGTTCAGATGATTGCCCACGGTGCCTGCGGGGTGAAAATACACCTGCATCCCCGCCAGCCGATGCTGGCGATAATCCTGCGTGCTGCGCAGTTCAGCCACCTGCAAACGGGCGATCAGAATATCGATAAAGGGCAAAAAGAAGTCGCGGCTTAGGCCGT
>CAMAWZ010000030.1 GCA_945861995.1 Pseudorhodobacter antarcticus | reverse complement strand
GGGCTGATCTGGGGCACGGCGGATACAATTTGGAACGCGCTGGGCGATACATCCCGCGATGTGAATTGGTATTCCAAACGTGCTACGCTGTCGGCAGTTTACGGCAGCGCGGTGCTGTATTGGCTGGGCGACACATCGGCAGGCGATGTAGATACTGCCCAATTTATCGACCGCCGTATCGAAAACGTAATGGAAATTGAGAAATTTAAGGCAGGGTTGCGACAAAATCGTATAGCTCGCGCGGTTTTGGCAGGGCCGCTCAAGCTTTTGGAAAGGATTTCCGCCCCAGAAAGGTCCCGTGATCTGCCGGGGCAATCCTCTGGCGGCGCGTGACAAAGGGAGAGTGTGATGTCCTTAATCAACGCAATGCTGGCTATGGAAATTTCCAGCGCGGGCGGGCCAGATGTTTTGAAACCCGTCTCGGTGCCTGTGCCCGTGCCAAGCCACGGCCAAATCGTCATTCGGCTGGCCTTTGCTGGGGTTAACCGCCCCGACGCGCTGCAACGCGCAGGGCTTTATGCGCCGCCGTCCGATGCCTCGCCCTTGCCGGGGCTAGAAGGTGCGGGCGTGGTTGTGGCCTTGGGGCCTGGCGTGCAGCGGTGGAGCGTGGGCGATCAGGTTTGCGCGCTGCTGGCGGGGGGCGGGTATAGCGAATATGCCGCCTGCCATGAAAGCCACGCGCTGCCCATTCCAAAGGGTCTTTCGCTGCGCGAGGCGGCTTGCCTGCCCGAAACGGCCTTTACAGTTTGGTCGAATGTGGTGATGCGTGGGCGCCTTCGCGCGGGCGAGCGGTTTTTGGTGCATGGCGGTACGTCAGGCATTGGCACAACGGCCATCCAAGTGGCGCGCGCGATTGGGGCGCGGGTGTTTGCGACCGCCGGCACCGATCAGAAATGCGATCTGTGTCTGGATTTGGGCGCGGAAAAGGCGATCAATTACCGCACCGCCGATTTTGTTACCGAAATGCGCGAGGTGGGCGGCGCGGATTTGATTTTGGATATGGTCGGCGGCCCCTACCTGCCGCGCAACATTAAAACCTTGGCCAATGATGGGCGGCTGGTGCAGATTGCCTTCCTAGAGGGGGCGAAGGCCGAGGTGAACTTTGCCGAAGTGATGATGCGCCGCTTGACCATCACAGGCAGCACCCTGCGCCCGCAATCAGACCTTGCCAAGGCCCGTATCGCAACCGAGCTAGAGGCCCATCTGTGGCCGCTGATCGAAGCAGGTGGTTTTCGTGTGGTAATCGACAGTGAATACCCCCTGTTCGAAGCCCCCGCCGCCCATTGGCGGCTAGAAAGCCCCGGTCATTCAGGGAAAATTGTGCTAAAGGTGCAGCACTAGCTGACCTTTTGTTTGCTGCGATAGCGCGCTTCAATCTCGGCTGCGATGGTTTGAATACGCTGGGCGAACTTGCGGTCAGCGCGCGCGCGCGCCAGCCGCAGCGATTGGATAAACAGCTTGGCCGTCAAAGTCAGCGGCGTGATTTTCGCTGTCACGTTCAGACGTGCGCGGCGGGCCGACATTTCAACAATTTCGATCGTCGTCGTGGCGTCGATGGCGGCTGACAGCGCCGCAAACTCTAACGTGCTGGTGGGCATCATGTTCAGCAGGCGCACATCCATTTTCCGCTGACGGCCCCTAAATTGAAAGGCAATATGCCAAGACATGCCCGCGCCTGCGCTGCGCAAGTTATCCGTGCGCGTTACATCCGCGCCGCGGCGCAGGGCCGCGCGCTCCCATCCCTCAAAATCGGTCAGGGCTGCAAAGACATAGGCGGCTGGAGTTTCGATATCCTGCTTGGTTGAAAATTTCATTGCGCGCCTTTTCGTACCGTTAGAGATGAGCTTGTCCAGTCGGATATAGGCAATATGGGAATTAACTATTCCTTAATCAATCCTGCCTGAAAGCCACGCCTCAATCAACCCTTGCGCGATAGCGCCGTTTCGGCCAGCTTTCACCGCAGGGTTGCGGCCAAGTTGGACGTCCAACACCTCTTGCCGCGTCAGCCACAGGGCGCTTTCCAGTTCGGCAGGATCTAGGGTGATCTGATCGCTGGTGGCATAGCCAATGCAGCCCATCATCAGGTTGGCGGGAAAGGGCCAAGGCTGGCTGGCCAAATAGCGCACAGCGCCGATGCGAACACCTGTTTCTTCCCATACCTCGCGCCGCACGGCAGATTCCAGCGTTTCGCCCGGTTCGACAAAGCCTGCCAGCAATGAATACATCCCGTCGGGCCAACCCGGCGAGCGGCCCAGTAGCAACCGATCCCCGCGCGTGACCAGCATAATTACAACGGGGTCGGTGCGCGGAAAATGCGGCGCGTTACAGGCGGGGCATTGGCGCTGCCAACCCGCATCGCAGGCCGTGCTGGCCGCGCCGCAGCGTGCGCAAAAGCCGTGGCTGGCATGCCAAGTCAAAAGCGCCTTCGCGGTGGCCGCGCAATCCGCGTCCAAGGCGGGCAGTAGCGTCATGACGCCGCGCAAGTCGGCAAACCCCGCGCCGTCGGGAAAATCGGGATGTGCTTGCAGATTTGCATCGAAAAAGCCCCCCTCTGCCGACACGTTTTCGGTGGGGTGCCATGCCGAAACATCGGCGGCGAACAGGGCTGTGTCGCCCTGCATTCCCAAAAAGATTTTGGTGCTGGATTGCACGAAAATTTCGTGATCGCTTGCCAGCCAAACCAGCCCCGCCCCCAAAGGCGAAACTGCCACTTTGCCGCGCCAAAGCGCAAAAACGCGGGTGCTTTCTTGGCGCCAAAGAGCCGTTATTTTGCTGTCCTCTTTGCGCAGATAGGCGGCACGATCCATAAAATCTTGTGCCCCTTGGAAGGCATAGCTCATCATTTGCAGCACCTCGGTTGTATTCTTTAGGCTATCTAGCACTTCGTCTAGCGGGTCGCCATGCTGTGTCATTATATCTGCTATGTCGGTTTGGTATGACTGCGATGTTGCGCAACTCAACCTTAGGGTGTATTGCAAAGGTGTGGGGTGCCGCGCTGGGTTTTTTTTAATGATTGTGGGCGAAGGTTTTGGCCCAAGGTTTTGTACGCGAACGCAGACAGTGATAATTGATTGGGCAAGATGTCAGTACACGCCATCGACACGAGTGTCTCGGATAATGCTGGGCAAGTTCGCCTGCGTGTTTTGGCTACCACAGATTTGCACGCGTGTTTGACCGCGTGGGATTATTACGCCCACAAGCGCGCCGAAGGTCGCGGGTTGTCGCGCGTGGCGCAAATGATCGCTGCGGCGCGGGCCGAAGCGGAGAATACACTGCTGTTTGACAATGGCGATTTTCTGTCAGGGTCGGGGATTGGTGATTTGCTGGCAGCGCAATTTCCCGCGCAAGATGTGCATCCCATGATCGCTGCGATGAATGATCTGGGCTATGACGCCGTCAATCTAGGCAACCATGAATTCAGCCACGGATTACCTTTTCTGCGCCATTCAGCAAAAGACGCGCGCTTTCCTATCGTAAGTTCAAATTTTGCCTTTGATGATTTGCCCTTCGCGCGCCAATCCTTGCTGCTGGAGTGTCGCTGCGTTGATGGATCGGGCCAAGATCACCTTCTAAAAGTTGGGGTGATGGGCCTGCTGCCGGTGCAAACCTTGGTTTGGGAAGCGGCCCATTTGTATGGCCAAGCCTATGCTGCGCCGCTTCTGACGGCAGCCAAGTATTATGCCGCCACCTTGCGCGCGGCAGGGGCGGATCTTGTGGTGGCATTGGCGCATTCGGGCCTTGCCCAAGGGGATGCTGGCGAAAGCATGGGCGCAAACTTGGGCTCAAACTTGGGTGAAGAACGTCTTGCCAATGACGTGGCAGCGCTTGCGGGGATTGATGTGGTGATCGCAGGTCATACGCACCAGCAATTTCCCAATGGGCAGGGCGGGGCACAGGGCGGATTACAGGGCGGATTACAGAGCGGATTACAGGGCGGCTTGGTTCTGCCCGGCTTTTTCGGATCGCATCTTGGCGTGGTGGATATCGTTATGCAGCGCCAGTCTGCGGGCTGGCGGGTGGTGTCGCGCCATGCCCAATTGCGCGCCATTGCACAGCGCACCAGCACGGGGCACTTGGCGCCTCTTGTCAGCGATGCGGCGCAAATCCGCGCCTTGGCCGAACCTGCCCACGCCTTTATCACCCAAACTGCAACGCAAGTTATCGGCCACGCGGATAAGCGCTTGCACAGCTATTTTGCAACCATCACATCTTCGGCGGCCCTTGGCATTGTGGCGCAAGCACAGATGTCGGGGCTTGCGGCGATGCTTGCGCATGGCCCCCATGCTGATCTGCCCATTTTGTCTGCCGTTGCCCCGTTCAAGGCTGGCGGGCGCGGCGGGCCTGAAAATTTTACCGACCTTGCCGCAGGCCCCCTGCTGCACCACCATGCGGCGGATTTATATATGCATCCCAATCGCTTGGTTGGCTTTCGCGTCACGGGGGCAGAGGTGGTGCGGTGGCTAGAACGCGCGGTCAGCAAATATGTCCAAATTGACCATTCCGCGCGCGATGTCCAATTGCTGAACGCCGACTTTCCCAGCTTTAACTGCGATATGATCTTTGGGCTGACCTATGAGATCGATATCAGCCAGCCGCCCATGTTCAATGCGCAGGGCGCGGTGATAAACCCAACTGCGCGGCGGGTGCGAGATATATGCTACCAAGGCCAGCCGATCCGCGACGATCAGGTCTTTGCATTGGCATCAAACAGCTATCGGCGCGAGGGCAAGTCAGGCTTTGCAGGCACAAGCCAGACCCACGTCATCGCACAAAGCCCGCAGATGATCCAAGATCTGCTGCGCGCGCATATCGCGAGTGGCCATCCTGTGCCGCAGCCTGATCCCGCACATTGGCGCTTTGCCCCACTTCGGGGGGCCTGCGTTTGGTTTGCCAGCAGCCCCCTGGCAGTGCAGGTTTTGGGGGAAATTGATCACTTCCAACCCGAAACAATTGGGCTGGACGAGGCGGGATTTCTGCGCTTTCGCTTGCATCTTTAGCGCGCTATGGCTGCCCAAAGTGGGGTGCAGCATGATTGACGCGATTCTTTTTGATTTGGACGGCACATTGATTGACACCGAATCCGTGGCCCTTGTCGCAGGCCACGCCGCCTTTACCGAACTGGGCGCTGACGTGGACATTGATTTCATGCATCGGCTGGTTGGGGTCGATCAGCCCACCTCGCGCAAGTTTATCGCGCAGACCCTGCCCGATTTGGACATTGCCGCGCTGACCCGCGCATGGGATGCCCGGTTTCATGCCGCAATTTCGCAAGACCTGCCAATGAAACTCGGCGCGCAGGATATTTTGCGCGCGGCCCTGCGCCCGATGGGGCTGGTGACATCGTCAGGGCGCGAGGCGGCGCATCACAAACTGCGGCTGGCAGCTATTGACCACCATTTCCACACCGTGGTCACAGTCGATGACGTCACCCAGCCCAAACCCGCCCCCGAACCCTACCTTTTGGCGGCCGCGCGGATGGGCGTCGATCCCGCCCGCTGCCTGGTGTTTGAAGACAGCGAAACGGGGGCCGAGGCCGCGCACCGCGCGGGCTGCATCGTGGTGCAAGTGCCCGATGTCGTGCCCACGCAGGGGCGCTGGGCACATTACGTGGCCCCCGACCTGCTGTCAGGCGCGCGGCATTACGGGCTGATTTAGGGGGGCTTTGCCCCCCTCGCGCTGCGCGCTCACCCCCGAGGAAGCTTTTTTGTTTTGTATCAATATTTTAGATATGTGTATGTGCAATGTATGTGCAAACTTTAGCTTATCCTGCTGCTCCGCTCGACGTTGGCATAGAACCGTAACCGCTGTCTGGTTTCACATTTGCGGCATAATCCCGCGGCGGCAAATGACAGTTTTGCTTTGTTTGTGGTCGTTAGCGAGGGAGATGACCGGTTGAACACACCGCGGCCTTCCTAAGAAACAGCCATAACGGCCCCGTGGCTCAACTCCTTCAAATCATAGCCTAATGACTTTGCGCGTCGCTTGAGATTGCCAAGAACGCGTCTGCGGTATTGGTCCTCAGGGACGCAAGAATACAGGTGGCGTATTTCCGACCGCAATATGATGGGCCTGCATATCATAAGTTTAGATGCCCAGGGTCAGCTTCTCGGCTTTCAATTGCACCATGACGGCCAAGCGTTGAGATAGACCTGTATAATGATTAGCCTCTGCGTCTAGTTTGGCGGCGCGGGCGGACAGCAGTTCTTGTTCGGGTTTAACCACATCCAGCGTGATGCGCGAGCCAAAGTTCGCTTCTTCGCTGACGCCTCCTGCTGATCAGTTACACTATCGAGCAAATCGCGAGGTGATCAGGAAGACTGTGCCGTCCCATCACCGCGCGATTTTTCAACAGCCCCAAAGGCTGCGGCACACGCGACAATTACGCAAGAACCAGTTCAAGCCCTTTGTGCAGTTTTTGCAGATTGGGCAGCGACTTGGATTGCCATGGGATGCGTGTCGACCCCAGCACCTTAACCGCCACATCGGGATGCTTTCGCAGTTCAATGGTGAATTTCGCAAGCAGATTGATTCCAGAACTGTTCAGAAACTCTAGCTGCGTCAGATCCATGGTGATCATCGGTGGATTGCCCGCAAGCACCGCCTGCATCATTGTCAGAATGTCCTGATAGGCATCGGTTCCAGACAGTCGAAGCGTACCCTCATAATGAATGATGGCGCCCTCTGCCCAGATATTGTACTCAGCGGTCTTGATTTCCATCCGTCATAAGCCTTTGATATTTAGTGAAAAGTTAAGTAGGCTTGCGTGCGAAGTACGACGCCAGAGCCTGCGACAGCGTTCGAAAAGTGCCACCCCATTCGGACACCATAGTCATTCATCAAAGTCAGAATTCCCAAGCCCGAGGCTGAAGACTCCTCGTCTGCGGCGTTGGCCTCTATGCGTTCAATAAGCAACTCGCCTGGATCGCGGCTGGTCAATTCCTGTATCAACGCCTGAAAATTTGGCACTATCTCTGGGTCGATCTGGTTAATCACAGACAGTTCAAAAGAAGCATCTTCCAGCGAACACCGAATTTGCACATCGCCGGGAAAGCTGAATTTTATCGCGTTTTCCAGCAGTTCGTTTACAAGATAAACGATTGTGTGCCGGGTTTCTGTATAATCAAGCCCAGACTTTGCGCCATGCCTTGCCAGAACCTCAGCGACAAAGTCACTGGTCGTGCCTGCCTGACTCCACGACTTGCTAAGCGGCCCTTCTTTCAGGACAACCGATATCGAAAAGCTGTCTTTGCTGTGCGTTTGCCCAGTTTCGCCAAAGCTCGTGTTCATAGTTCACCTGTGTTTCAAAATGACAAGCGTGATATCGTCATGGACCTTTTGGGTGCCAATATGCGCCTTAAGGTCCGCGATCATTTCTACGACAGCATCGGTTGCAGTTTTTTGGTGATGCCGAAGCGCCGAGGCGATAAGCCGATCCATCTCATACAGATCGCCTGTTTCACTTTCGGCTTCGGTCACGCCGTCCGAGTAGAGTACCATCATATCGCCCGGTTCAAATGGCACCTGAATGCTGGACAGGAACGCAGTGATGTCTTCTTCGAGTCCAATTGGAAAGCCTAAGTCAATCGTGTCGATGCGCCGAACCGTGGCATCCTTTCGGATCAGAATAAATTCTTCGTGCTGACCCGAAATAGTTATGCTGCGATCAGCATAATCCAGAAAGGCCAAGGACAAATGCTTGCCCGATTGAGTGCGTTCGATGTTTTTATAGATCGCGCGGTTCAGCACTTCGAGGAACACGTTCGGATCATCCAGTCCACGTTCATGCAGCGCCATAGCCACGGATTGCACCATCAGCATCAACACGCCACTTTCAACCCCGTGCCCCGTCACATCACCAATTCCAATTCGGGCGCGCCCTTGAGTATAAAGAACATCGTAGTAATCGCCGCCCACCTCGTCTGCGGGCTCGACGTGGCTGGCGATTTCCAAGTCAGGGATACGGTTATGTTCGGCAAGCGTTGGCAGAACCATCGCCTGAATGCGCCGCGCGATGTCCAGTTCTGCCCCCATACGGATGTTTTCATCCTTTAACTTTACATACAGCGACTGGATTTCATCATTGGCCGAGGCAAGTTGGCGGGTGCGGTCGGCAACACGTTGCTCTAGAGTTTCGGTATGCTCGCGGATTTCGCGCGCCATTGTGTTGAATGCCCCCCCCACGCGCGCAACTTCATCGCGGCCACGGATGGGCACCTGAATATCGTAATCAGCGCGGGCTAAACGCCCCGCAGCATCGGCCAATACGACCAGACCTGCCGTAAACCGACGCGAAATTTCAACCGATACGGCCAAGACCACAATCAGGAAAGAAACGATCGAAATCAAAATACCCTGGGCAATGCGATTTGTCGCTGCAGCGATCTCGTTTTGCGCAGCATATAGCGAGGCGTAGATTTCGCTATCAGGCACAACAAAACCGATCACCATATTTTGTGCCAAAATGCCCGCGTTCGGCTGCCACATATTCATCGCAGCAAGAGGGTGCAGGGCCACAATTAACTTCTGGGGCGTGCCGTCTTTGTCAACCGTCACCTCGGTAATAGTGGTTGTGCCAGCGGGCGGCACCTTAAGATTGGCGATATCTGCGAAACGGCTGTTTGCAAGGCTCATGTCGAAAGACTGAACACCGGAGCCCTCTATTTTTTCGGGAGCGATACCCAGAAGGCTTTCCCCAGCTTGGCCAATGGTGACAACATTCCCGTCTTGTTGGGCCAAAAAGGCAAAGCCAGATTCCGCAATCTTCACCCCTTGGATCAGTTCGGTCAGCTGATCGGGGGTGACATCCACACCCACAATTCCCGCCACATCCTTGCGGCTTTGGGTGTAAAGTGGGTGGAAAAAGCTGACGATCAATTTTCCCGTCACAGCGTCCACATATGGAGCTACGACAGTGATTTCGGTTTGGACAGGCCGCGCCTCGGGATGTCCAGCCCAGCCTTGCCATGCCTCATAGATGCCTGGGAAAAAGAAATCCCACCAATTTTGATCGTTGTGCCCCGGATAAAGCTTATCAAAGGTCTGCGCCTGCTCGGAAAAGGGAGTTGTGCGCAAAAACGGATAAGCGCGCGGGCCCAAGTAATAGGACTGCAGCTTGCTGGGGCCTGTCGTCATAATATACGGCGCAATCAGGCCAAAGTTGCTGGTATCGCGCACCGCCTGTTCCACGCCAGGTTGCATATTGCCCGAATTGTCCAAAAGATAGCCCCAAACGCTCACGACGGACGAGCCGCCTTCGCTGTTCTGAACCCAATTTCCCTTAGGGTTATAGACCAAAGTATCTTGAAAATTCGGGAATTCGCCCAAAAGCGTGCTTATTTCCGTTCCAAGTGCAGGTTGATCAATCAGACTTTGGCTGAACTGGGCCAGTAAGTTCACCTGATCATAGGTGCGTGCGAACATCAGATCGGCACGCTGGGCCGTCATATCAATATACCGGGTCAGATATTCTTCGGTCGCCTTGGACAGGCCGCTTTCAATCTCGGAAGAGGCGTCCCGCGACAGCTGTTGCACGTTCCAAAGCGCGATTGCACCGCCCATCAGCAGCGACAAAAGAACCGCCGCGCCGATCAATGCGACGAACTTAGCCCGAAAACTCGTCAGCAATCCGCCGACGGCCTGTTTTGTCGCGCCAATCATCATCAAGACGGCTTTCGCCCAGATGCTGCCCAAACAGGCCAGCCGGCATATCCGCTGGGATGCAGCGCAGCTTTCATATGGTCTTGCAGCCCGCGCTGGATCATTGCCACGCGCTCGGGCGCGTCGCCGCGATCTCGGCACATTTCGTTGATGAAAACATCCTCCCAAGCGGTCACCATTTCGGCAAATTCTTCGGGCTTGCCATCGGTGTTGGCCACGGTAAAACTATCAATAATAATGTCGTCAAATCCCGCGTCCGCCAGCGCGCGACGGCTTTTCGGGCCGAATTCCAAATCCATTTTGAAATGCGCAAACAGGTCGGCAACCTCGGCATAGGCAGCGGTGATGCTCTCGCCGCGAGGTTCGCCGAAACATTGGGAAATTTTTTCGTTGGTCACATAAACCCGCCCGCCGGGTTTGCAGATGCGGAACAGTTCCCGAACAATCAATTCGGGCCTGTCAAAAATTTGGAGGGAATGTCTGCAGGTGACAAAATCGAAACTGTTGTCATCAATCATTATCCCCGACGCATCGCCGTGGACATATTCGATATCTGTCATGCCAAACTCGGCTGCAACTTTGCGCGCATAGTCCAGGCTAGAGCGGGAATGATCCAATGCCAGAAGGCGGGCGGGTGAAAATTCGCGGTTCATTAACATGGCAAAATCGCCAATACCGCAGCAGATATCTGCAATCTCCATCCCTGCCCTTAGCCCGTGCTTGGGCAAAATGCCTCGTTCGTGCCGCCACGTCAAACGGGTTTGCGTTCGCAAAATTGGAATAAACCCGCCATCCTCAAGAAAGGACTGGCCAGGATAAAAATCCTTATCATATTCCGCGATTGACACGTTAAAACTTTGCTGCGCGATGGATGAAAATTTGCGCGTCGGCCACCCTAAAACACCAGAGGTGACAATTACAAATTGCATGTCAAAGCGCCGTTTTGCCAAGTCTGCAATCAGCCGCCCCAAAGCGCGAAAGGCAATGGAATTTAGGTAGGCCAGACGTTTGACATTCAGAAAGAATGTCCCGCGCACCTGCGCCGCCGCCTTATCAATTTCTTGCAGTAGACCTTCAATTTCGGCCTCGTTTTGCGGACGCAGTTTACCCGCAATCATGAATTCTTGGTTGTTGACGTTAAATTCAACATCAAAAGCGCGTTTGCTTATCATCACTGAACCCAGCCCAAAGCAATTTCGGCACGAAGGGTTAGTTGATCTGCTGCAACGAGAACACTCATCTTTGCCTTGTAATCAACGGCCAATTCTAACAGTCCTAATCGCGCATCAACTTGGCCCGCCTCGAATAGACTAGCCTGATATAATTCTTCAACATCTGGCCGATCAAGAGTTTTCAAAACGTCGGTGTAAAAATTCAACGTTTTCTCATCATAGGGCAGTTCGATTTCGATCGTTTCGACATCGCCGACACGGCCAACCCGACAGGTGAAACTGCCTTGTGGGCCATGATTAAAGAAAACCACTTCCAACAACTCGTTCAAGGCAGTGCTGAACAGATTCGCATGAAACATCGGATCAACACTTTTCTGACTGACCAATCGCGCCATAAAGGTCGAAACGCGGTCACAGTTCATCCATTCGGACGAAAAATCATTTATTCTCATTGACACTTCAATGATAGCACCCGTTCGCTCCGAACACATCAGAACCAGCTCCGAAATTAAAATTTGATTTTAATAGCCTTGAAGAAATGTCATGCTAAAAATGAGACAACGGGGTACACAGTCGGTAGCACGTTGGCAGGCAGCTATGCTGTTGTCAATCACATACGAAAGCGCTGATCAGCTGCACCGTGCGGTTGCGCATTGGAGAGGAACTTATTGCCCGTTGTATTTCACATAAATAACCGTTCCGATCGTGAACAGCTCCGATCGTGGTGCATAGCGCGACGTGCCTCAAATAGCCTAAGTAAATAGCCATAAGTATATATGATCATCATTAAGAATCAACTTTTGTGCGTGAGGGTAAGTCAGTGCACTGAGATAGAGTGCACAACATCATGACGGGCATATAAAATCCTTGTGAACGTAAGGTGGTTGTAATAGAAGTATGTGTATATGCGGAAAGAAATAAAACTTTCTCCGACGTGTAAAGTATATCTACTTTCTCATTGTGATGCCCATCTAAACAGCGTCACCTTTCTTCATACAACGGCTGCGATTTATCACCTGATGGCACTGTTTTCCGATCCGAAAGCTTGGGGGCCCGAACTGCGGGCGGCTTGTGATAGTGACTTCCTCGGGATTGATGTCTTTACCAACGGGTAAAGGGTTGCATAGCCCTAATATGTCTACAGCTGCACTGATGTGAAGAACGATCCGGACGGCGCTTGTAAAATAGCCCAATGGCTGCTGCGCCATTTATCAGACCAACCAGCGCCCCAGGTGGATGGGGATACAAGGGGTGTGCTGCGCTTTATCGCTTGACGACTAGCGTTGCCCATGACCAAAATACGGCCTTAAGAGATTTTTTTACGATCAATGTGAATAAAGAATGGCGGGTGTTGAAATTCAAGCACCACGTTCATTGGCATGTTTCGCAGGCATTTAACGCATTAATTTCAAAGGTAGTTTCGAAATGTCTCATCCCACCACGCAGATTTCCGCGCAGGCGCGCAAGCAAAGGCCGCCTGTGTTTATCTCGTCCCCCCTCGCCGCACTCGTTGAAGGCATCTACCGCGCGGATACGACCATTGGCCGTATTCGTGAAAAAGGCAATTTCGGTATTGGTACCTTCAATGATCTTGACGGCGAGATGGTTATTCTTGATGGCAAGGTCTATTGTCTGCGGCCCCAAGGCGATGCCGAGGTGATCGACGATGATATTCGCACCCCGTTTGCCCTCGTCACAGAATTCGAAGGTGATACCGAAGAACGGTTTGACCACCCTATTGCTGAGGCGGATTTTGAACACGCATTGCTTGACCTTATCCCGTCGCGCAACTTGATGTATGCCATCAAAGTTGCAGGCAAGTTTAGCTATGTGCGGGCCAGATCTGTGCCAAAGCAAAGCAATTACCTGCCGCTTGCCGAAATCGCTGCACTGCAAACCGTGTTCGAATTTCACGATGTCGAGGGCGTCATCGTCGGTTTCTACACGCCCGATTTTCTAAGCGGAATTCACATGGTCGGCTTGCATCTGCATTTCATCACCGCTGATCATAAACACGGCGGGCATCTGCTGGGCGCGGCCGCGGGCGGCGTAACCGTAGCCATGCAGCATGCCCCGTCTATCGAACTGGGCCTGCCGCTGACGTTGGATTTCATGACGATGGAAAGACAGCGCGATATGGACGCAGACTTGGACAAGGTCGAGCGCTGACCTCGGTCAGCGCCCGCTTTGTCAGATATACATGCCAGGGGCCATCGTTGCTGCAATGGCACGTTCGCATATAACAATATAAGAGTTCACATTCTGGCCAATCAGTTCCATTTTGGCGAATTTCGCAATTTGTTCGCGCGCAATCGTCAGTTCTGACGTTGGCACAATTTGCGCTATGATCCCGCAGGTCTCGGCCAAAGACATCAGACAAACATCGCGCGGACTGGGCAAAACATCCCGCAACAACACATCGAGCAGGCGCAACTTGACTTCTCGAATTTCTTGCCCGTCGATGACTGGATAGCGGCGCGTTTTGAGGAACCACAGAAGAAGCCCTTCGGTTTCAACAAGGATCTCCTTAGCACAAAGCGCCTGAAGGGCTTCGCTTCGAACCTGCGCCCCAAAGCCAACCAATTGGCCCAAGACATGTTCGGCTTCGCACTTAAATTCTGGCGCAGACAGACCAGCCAGTACAATATCCAAACCTGCATCGCCCGTCGGCGTTTTGTCGACAACCCAAACTCGGTCAAGATCGCTGTCAAGTCGACCTTGCAAGCAAAGTTCCATGATAGCGGCGCCAACAAAACCCGCGCGCAGGCTCTCATATCGGATGTCGACAAATCCGCCGTTTTCATCTTTCAACGTCAGCAGCAAGAATTCCTCAGGAACCGTTAGCATAATTTTGCCTCACAATGCGTTTAGATTACCGTT
>CAMAWZ010000029.1 GCA_945861995.1 Pseudorhodobacter antarcticus | reverse complement strand
GGGCATGGTGTTTCAAAAGCCAAACCCGTTTCCAAAATCGATCTATGACAACGTGGCTTACGGCCCGCGCATTCACGGGTTGACCCGCACCAAGGCCGAGCTGGACGAGATTGTCGAAAAATCGCTGCGCCGCGCCGCATTGTGGAACGAAGTGAAAGATCGCCTTGCCGCAGGTGGCACGGGCCTGTCGGGCGGGCAGCAACAGCGTCTGTGCATCGCCCGCGCCATCGCAACCTCGCCCGAAGTGCTGCTGATGGACGAGCCGTGCTCGGCACTTGATCCGATTGCAACGGCGCAAGTCGAAGAATTGATTGATGAACTCCGCACCGATTATTCGGTGGTGATCGTTACCCACTCGATGCAGCAAGCCGCCCGCGTCTCGCAGCGCACCGCATTTTTCCACCTTGGTAACTTGGTGGAATACGGCGAAACTGGTCAGATCTTTACCAACCCCAAAGATCCCCGCACGGAATCCTACATCTCTGGTCGTATTGGTTAAGGAACGCATTATGGCAAATTCTTCGCATATCCGAAGCGCTTTCGACACCGATCTAGAGGGTGTCAAAGCCCAAGTAGCCAAGATGGGTGGTTTGGTTGAAAAAGCCCTGCTTTCCGCCGCCGAAGCGCTGGAGACGCACGACGTGGCGCTGGCTGCACAAATCCGCAAGGATGATGCCGCCATCGACGCGCTGGAAGAAATGATTCAAAGCGAATGCGCACGGATCATTGCCCTGCGCACGCCAATTGCGACCGATTTGCGCACCGTGCTGACCATTATGCGTCTTGCCGGCGGGCTGGAACGGTCTGGCGATTACGCCAAAAACTTGGCCAAGCGCACCATTGTTTTGGCAAATATGCCCGCGATCAACGGCTCGGCTTCGGCTATCAAGCGGATGACGCGCTCGGTTGTGGCGATGCTGTCCAAGGCGCTGAATGCCTATTTTGCCGAAGATGCGGTTTTGGCCGAAGAGGTTCGCCAAAGCGACATTGAAATTGACCAGATGTATAACAGCATCTTCCGCGAATTCCTGACCCACATGATGGAAGACCCGCGCAATATCACGGCCTGTATGCACCTGCATTTCATTGCCAAAAACATCGAACGCGTGGGCGATCACGCCACAGGTATTGCCGAACAGGTGATCTATCTGGTCACGGGCAGCTTGCCAGATGACGAGCGTGCCAAAGGCCCAGACGCCAGCGCAGCGCAGAACTAGGTCGAAGCCCATGGCCAAATACGGTGACGCTCCTACTGTGCTGCTGGTCGAGGATGAACCCGCTCAGCGCGAAGTGCTTGCCTATAATCTATCGGCCGAAGGCTTTCGCGTGGTGCAGGCCAGCAACGGCGAAGACGCACTGCTCTTGGTGGCAGAAGAAAACCCCGATGTGATTATCCTTGATTGGATGATGCCGAACCTATCGGGAATCGAGGTGTGCCGCCGTCTGAAAACCGCGCCCGAAACCCGCGCCATTCCGATCATTATGCTGTCGGCGCGGGGCGAAGAGCTTGACCGCATTCGCGGGCTTGAAACGGGGGCGGATGACTATGTGGTCAAACCCTATTCCGTGCTAGAATTGATGAGCCGCGCCCGCGTGCAACTGCGCCGTGTGCGCCCTGCCACGGTGGGCGTAGTGTTGACACATGGCGACATTGCGATGGACAGCGAAACGCACCGCGTGTCGCGTTCTGGGCGCGAAGTGAAACTTGGCCCAACCGAATTTCGCCTGCTGGCCACGTTCTTGGAAAAGCCCAGCCGCGTCTTTTCGCGCGAGCAATTACTTGACCGTGTGTGGGGCCGCGATGTGTATGTCGATACCCGTACTGTTGATGTGCACGTGGGCCGCCTGCGCAAGGCGCTGATGGAACATGGCGGCGAAGACCCGCTGCGCACAGTGCGCGGCGCTGGGTACAGCTTGGGTTGATAACGCGGTAAGCGCGGCGGTCGAATTGCGCGGGAAGCGCGGCGGCGAATTGCCACAGCGCCTTTTGCCCGCTATACCGCCCCAAACGCTAGGGAGACCGCAATGAGCCACGCCGCACTAGAATCCGCCATCGAATTTGCATGGGAGGCGCGCGACACCATCAGCACCGCCACACGCGGCGAGACGCGCGATGCCATCGAGACAACTTTGCAGGCGCTGGACACAGGCGCGCTGCGTGTGGCCGAAAAGCGCGGGGCCGATTGGCATGTGAATCAATGGGCGAAAAAAGCAGTTTTGCTGGGCTTTCGTTTAAAAGACAATTCCGTGATGGGCTACGGCAGCGCCCCCACAGATTTTGCCGCAGGGTTTGATAAGGTTGATCTGAAATACGCAGGCTGGTCGGATGCCGATTTTCGCGCTGCTGGCTTTCGCGCGGTTCCGGGTGCTGTAGTGCGCAAATCGGCCTATATCGCGCGCGGCGTGGTATTGATGCCGTCTTTCGTCAACCTTGGCGCCTATGTTGACGAAGGCACGATGGTGGACACTTGGGCCACAGTCGGGTCTTGCGCGCAGATCGGCAAGAATGTGCATCTGTCGGGCGGGGTCGGCATTGGCGGGGTTCTGGAACCCATGCAGGCAGGCCCAACGATTATCGAAGATAACTGCTTTATCGGCGCGCGCAGCGAAGTGGTCGAAGGCTGCATCGTGCGCGAAGGCTCGGTTTTGGGCATGGGCGTGTTTATCGGCAAATCCACCAAAATCATTGACCGCGCCACGGGCAGCGTGAGTTATGGCGAAGTGCCAGCAGGCAGCGTTGTGGTGGCAGGGTCGATGCCATCATCAAACGGCGTCAACCTGTACTGCGCGGTGATCGTGAAGCAGGTCGATGCACAAACGCGCAGCAAGACCTCGATCAACGAGTTGCTTCGCGATTAGAAAAATAATGCCGCGGTGGTAGTTTATCTTTGCAAGGCCGATCAAACCATGTTCGGTCTTTCAGTGTCAAATTTTCAAAATTTCGAGAGTCGCAACTTGGTAGAAACGGCCATTTGTTGCCTTCAAAAAAGAAAGATGGGCCTATGATGGCTGTGTAATAACCGTTGCAAGCCTTGCGATTTCCGCTTAGTCCACTGATTTCTAACGCTTCATAATAATCCAAATTCGGAGAGGCCAATTTAACCTGCGCTCCAAAAATACCACCACCACCTTGATCATACGAGATTACTTCGACATAATTGTCGTTAAAGCAGATGAATTCGATGTTTTTGGCCAAAAGATTTTTGCCATCTTTGGCATAAAGACTATATTCACCCCTGAATTGTCTTGTTTCGAAGGGCCGATAGATAACAGAGCCATTAGGCATTATCGCGGTCGCACTCGGCGTTGGTCGAAAGTATACATTTGTGGTGATCAGGATTAGGCATACCAAAAACACCCAAGCGCACATTCTCATAGCACGCTTTAACCTTCGTAATATTTTTCTCTTAGGTATTTGGATCAAAGTAGTTGCTCCGATTTTTCTCGACAGACACCTCAGCGGAAAAATTAGCAGACCAGCTCCCCTCGATAAAATATGGGGTCCCGCCTACTTCGATATCATAACCAAGGGGATCCTTGAATTCATCGCTGAACTCAAAATCTGTAGTGCCGCTTATTTTAATAATTTTTCCCTGTTTTTCCGCTAGTCCGTTGAAAACCCCTTTTACGGACCCGTCCCCATGCGAGAATTGAACACTTCCAAAATCATAGAAATTATTCACGGTAAGTGTGAACGCGCTGCTCTTGGCAGTTCTTGCCTTGTCAGCGATTTGGCCTGCAAGCCTACGAAACGCTCCCTCTACTTTGTCGTTCCAAGCGTATTGCTCCACGATTTCATAGAGGTGCCCAATCTCGCGCAAGTCGACAGCACCTCCACCGCCAAAATAGTAATGCCGCACAAAATCTGTGTCACTCCAACGCTCACCTGTTGATGCCAAATCGGTTGTAATGTCGTGATAGGCGAATTCAGTTTCACCCGGAATGTAAGGAATCGCCTGACAGCGGCAGTTGAAATCTTGCCCTGGGTGGCCTGTAGGCGGTGGGCTAACCCATGAAAAGATCCGCCCATCGTGGATGCGATGCGCTCCGCGCACCTTGCTGTCCTGCTGCGTACGCCAGACATAAAAATCGGTTTCCGCGGCCTCTTTACGCGATAGCTTGATTGGCGTGCCTTTGCGTATGTAGGAAAGGAAAGCCGTGCGATAGGCCTCAGAGTGATACATATTCATGGTCTGAAACTCGGTTGTGACGTGCCTTTATCCCCTTTAATTGATAAAAATTGAATTAACGCGGGGTTCCGCGTGCCATTAGCCTTACTTCAATCCCTCGGCGCGCCGCCTGCAAAGCGGTTGCCTTGCGCATAATCGCAAGGCGCTTCTTGCATCTGCAAATGCAGCCCGCCCCCTGTAAACGGGTGGGCAAGGGCAAGCTCTTCGTCGAACTCAATCCCCAGCCCTGGGGCCTCTGGCGGGATGATATAGCCGTCTTTCCATTGTAGCGTATGCTTGATCAGTTTCAAATGGAACGCGCCGCCTGTCTGGATCGTCTCGGCCATCAGGATATTCGGGATCGACGCCGCTAGATGAATATTCGCGGCCCATTCCACGGGGCCAGCGTATAGATGCGGGGCTATCTCGGCGTTGAACACCTCGGCCATGGCGGCCACTTTCTTGGCCTCCCATATCCCGCCCATACGCCCCAAGGCAGGCTGCAAGATTTTCACCCCGCCAAGGCGCAGCAGCGCGCCAAACTCGGCCTTGGTGCTCAGGCGCTCGCCCGTGGCCAAGGGGATGCGCACCATACGCGCCACTTCGGCAAATTCGTGCAGATTGTCTGGTGGGATCGGTTCTTCATACCACAGCGGGTTGTAGGGTTCGAGTTCGCGGCCAAGGCGGATCGCGCCTGCGGTGGTAAATTGGCCATGCGTGCCAAACAACAAATCGGCGCGGTCACCCACGGCCTGCCGAATCTTCGCGCAATATTCCACACTGCGCGAGATGTCCGACATTGCAGGCTGATGCCCACCACGAATGGTATAGGGGCCAGCGGGATCGAATTTAATCGCCGTAAATCCCTGCGCCACAGCTTTGGCGGCGGCCTTTGCATTCATATCGGCGTTCACCCAAAACTCGGCCGCGTCATCGCCTTCGTCTGGGTAAAGGTAAGTGTAACTGCGCACGCGGGCGTTCATCTTGCCGCCCAGCAGCGCGTAAACGGGCCGCCCCCGCGCCTTGCCCAAAATATCCCAGCAGGCAATTTCCAGCCCCGAAAACGCGCCCATCACAGTTGGGTCTGGCCGCTGCGTAAACCCTGCCGAATAGGCGCGGCGGAACATCAGTTCGATGTTTTCGGGGTTCTCGCCCTCCATATGGCGGTGGAATACATCCTCAATCACCGCGCGCATCGCATCAGGGCCGACGGTGCTGGCATAACATTCGCCATAACCCACCAGCCCCGTATCGGTGGTCAGTTTTGGAAATATCCAATAGCGCCCTCCCCAACCTGGAGCAGGGGGGGATACCACAAAAATCTCTAGGTGCTTTAGTTTCATTCAGGCCTCCCCTTTTGGGACAGGCTAGGGCAGGATTTGGGCATGAACTGGTCTATCTGCGACCTATAATGTCGGCTAAATCATGCAGAGATTGTGCAAGCAGGTCAGGCGCTGCAAAAAACGGCGCATGGCCGCAGGGCAGGAGGCGCAGCGGCATACCTGCCGCCATGTGCATCTGATAGGCGCGCGAAATGGCGCGGTCATCATCGCAAATGATGGCAGCGCGCGGAAAAGTATCGGGCAAATCGGGCAGCACAGTTTGAACGGGCTGCAATGGGTCAACGCGTAGGCCAGCGGCGTGGGCGGCAGGGTTTGGGCAGCCGTTGAAAAAGAGACTGCGCGCCATGTTAGGGTCAAATCCATACCCCCCGCCCACGCGCCGAATGGCGGGGCCAAGGGCGTCGTGCGGGGCAGCGCGGCGCAGGTTGGCCACGGATTTCCCTGCGCTTGGGATAAAGGCGCACAGGTAAATGATCCCTGCGAAATGGCCCTGCGCAGCAAGGGTGGCGGCATTGGCCACAAAGCCCCCCGCCGAATGGCCCACCAGGATCGCGCCCTTGGGCGACTGGGCTATAATTCCTGCAGCGTGATCGCCCAGCGTTGCACCTTGCAGCGATACCGCCTGCGCAGCATGGCCCAATGACGCCAATGCGGGCAGCACCGCGCGCCAAACCTCAGCGCGGTGGCACGCGCCGTGGATCAACATAAACTCAGCCATGGCCAATGCGCGCCAAAAAGGCAGCAATCAATGCGCCATAGGCAACTGGATTGTCCAGCATGGGCAAATGACCAACCCCGCGCATCAGGTGAAATTCAGCGCCGGGGATCAAATCTGCCGTCTCGCGCACCAAATCGGGCGGGGTTGTGCCATCATTCGCTCCCGCAATGGCCAAGGTCGGCAGGCGCAGCGCAGCCGTGGGCGTGAAAAAATCTGTCCCTGCAATAGCGCGGGCGGCACCAATCCAGCCATCTAGGGCGGTTTGCACCAGCATTTGGCGCAGCATGGGCATCTTGGGATGATCCCGCCACGCGCGGCCCAGCATCCGCTCCATCGCGCCATCGGCATAGGGCTGCAGCCCTGTGCGCGAAATCTCGTCGCAGCGGGCGTTCCATAACTCGGCTGTGCCAATCTTGGCGGCGGTGTTCGACAGAACCATCCCGCGCACCAAATCCAGCCGCTTGATCGCCAGACCCTGCGCAATCAGCCCGCCCAAAGATATGCCGACCACCACCGCATCGCGCAGATTGAAATGATCCATCAATCGTTCAACATCGCGGATCATCGCCCCCATTTGATAGGGCGGCGGGGGTGCATCAGAAGCGCCATGCCCGCGCAAATCCATGCTCAAAACCCGCAGGTTGGGCGTAAGCGGCACATCGGCCCATAAACCGCCATTTGTTCCCAGCGCGTGGATCAAAACAACGGGCGGCGCGGATACATCCCCGCGCAGATCGGCGTTCAGGCGCATATCGGGCAAGTAAACCAGTGCCATTCAGGTGACCTTTGCGATAAAGTCGTGGATCAGCGCGATGCTTTCGCCCTCGTCCAAAAACGGAATATGCGCGCGGTTCGGGATGGAGGCGAACAGCATATCGGGGCGCAACCGGCGCATTTCGGCGGCAGTTTCGGCCGATAGAAGATCCGAGTTTTCGCCGCGCAGCAGCGCAAGGGGCAGGCCCGCGCAGGCATCAAACAGCGGCCATAGGTCTGGCGCGGAGCCGTTGAACGCAGCCAAAAACGCCTGCCGCAATTCGGGGTCATAGGTGATGCGCAGACCTTCCGCCGATTGTATGTAATGCAACTGCGCCTCTTGCAGCCAGCGTTGGGGCGGAACGTGCGAAAAGCCTGCCGTCAGTTCGGGCAATGTCGCGGCCAGTTCTGTGTGCGTTTTGGCGGCGGGGTTGCGGCCCAGATAGTCGGAAATGCGGGTTAGGCCCTGTTTCTCGATCACGGGGCCAACATCATTTAGGCACAGGCCCAGCACCCGCTGCTTGGCGATGCTGGCCAGATACATGCCAATCAGCCCCCCGCGCGATGTGCCCAAGATGGCCGCTTGCGGCAGGCCCAAATGATCCAGCAGCGCCAGCGCATCGGCACCCTCTTGTGCTACAGTATAACTGTCTGCGCCTGAATGCCCGCTGGCCCCGCGCCCGCGATAATCCATGCGGATCAGGCGAAGTTTTCCAGAATTGGGCGGCGGCAGGTGCGGGCGCAAATAATCAAAATCCCCCATCGTGCGCGTCAGGCCAGACAGGCACAAAAGCGGCAGGCCGCTGCCTTGATCATCATAGGCAAGGCGCGTGCCGTCTGCAGCGGTAAAGAACTGAGGCATGGTTTTTCCTTTGCGCCTATGGGGGCAGAAATTCACGCGGCTTGCAAGCAGGGCCGCGCGGGCATACATCGCCCTTGCAGAGGGAGAATTGAGCATGGTCGATGCAAGCTTAGAAAAACGCGAACCTTCCAAACGGATTGGCGCGCTGCGTGGCCTTTTGCCGTTTATCCGCCCTTACCGCGCCATGGCCATTCTGGCGGGGGCCGCGCTGATATTAACATCTGCCGTTAGCCTCACGCTGCCCTTAGCTGTGCGCCGTGTGGTTGATGGGTTTTCTGCGGGTGATTATAAACTGGTCGATACCTATTTCGCCGCCGCCTTGGCCATTGCGGCGCTTCTCGCGCTGGGAACAGGCGTGCGGTATTTCTATGTTACCAAATTTGGCGAGCGGGTTGTGGCTGATATCCGCAAAGCGCTGTTTGACCGCGTGATCAGCATGTCACCCGCCTTTTTTGATGACATCCTAACGGGTGAAGTGCTGTCGCGCATCACAACCGACACCACGCTGATCTTGTCGGTCATCGGATCATCGGTTTCCGTTGCATTGCGCAATATCCTTACCCTGATTGGCGGGATCGTGCTGCTGGCCTTGTCGTCGGGCAAGCTTACGGCGCTGGTGCTGCTGATCGTGCCGGCGGTGATTGTGCCAATTGTGGTGCTGGGCCGCCGCCTTCGCAACCTGTCGCGCGATAACCAAGACCTGATTGCGCAATCGTCGGGCCGCGCGTCCGAAGCGCTAAGCGCGGTGCAAACGGTGCAAAGTTTTACCCATGAACCCGCCACTATGTCTGATTTCGCCCTTGTGACCGAAGCAAGCTATACTTCTGCCCGCACGCGAATCATGACGCGGGCACAGATGACGGTTGTTGTGATTTTCCTGATCTTTGCCGCGATTGTCTGCGTTTTGTGGGTGGGCGCGCGCGATGTTCAATCTGGCGCGATGAGCGCGGGTGAATTGGTGCAGTTTTTGATTTACGCCGTGCTGGTGGCGGGGGCTGTCGGGTCACTGTCGGAAGTGTGGGGCGAGGTGCAGCGCGCGGCGGGCGCGACCGAACGTTTGGTTGAACTGCTGGCCGCAAAAGACCCTGTGACAGACCCTGCCGCCCCGCGCGCCCTGCCGCGCCCTGTTCGGGGGGATATTGCCTTTGAAGATGTTGGCTTTTCCTATCCTGCCCGCCCTGAAACCATGGCGCTGGATCATGTCAGCCTGACGATTAAGGCAGGCGAGACTGTGGCGCTGGTTGGCCCATCTGGCGCAGGCAAATCGACCATGCTGCATATGTTGATGCGGTTTTACGACCCGCAATCGGGCCGCATCACGCTGGACGGGATAGACCTGCGCGACATGACGCGATCAGATTTTCGCGCCGCGATGGCGCTGGTGCCGCAAGACCCAATGATCTTTGCCACATCGGCCTATGAAAACATCGCCTTTGGCCGCACCGGCGCCAGCCGCGCCGAAGTGGAGGCCGCAGCAACAGCCGCCGCCGCGCATGATTTTATCACCGACTTGCCGCAAGGCTATGGTACCTATTTGGGCGAACGCGGTGTCATGCTGTCGGGCGGGCAAAAGCAGCGCATTGCCATTGCCCGTGCGATTTTGCGCGATGCCCCCGTGCTGCTGCTGGACGAGGCGACCTCGGCGCTGGACGCGGAATCGGAACGCGCGGTGCAGCAGGCGGTGGACCACATGGCGTCAGGGCGCACGGTGCTGGTCGTCGCGCACCGCTTGGCCACAGTAAAGCGGGCCGACCGCATTGTCGTGTTTGAAAAGGGCCGCATTGTGGCCACGGGCACGCATGACGCGCTGGTCGCCGAGGGCGGGCTTTATGCGCGGCTGGCGCGGTTGCAGTTTACCGATGGCAGTGGGGAAATTTAGGTTAACTTTTAGGTGGTCACACAGCTGTTGCACCGCTAAGCTGCCACAGGTTGATGAAAATACCGCTGTGGTAGAACGAAAGGAAGTTGACATGGGACTGTAGAGCTTTGTGAAAGAAACGGGATCGTCGTGGTTTGGTGGCAAGGCAAATGCCGATACCCCGCCAGATGGCGCTGTGATTAAGGCCGAAATGGAAAAATCGGGCCGGGCACGAAAGGCATCGATCTAAAGGTTGATGGCGACAAGATTGTGGTCGAAGGCACGGCTGTGTCCCCGGAAATCAAGGAAAAAATCATTGTCGCGGCAGGCAATGTGCAGGGTGTTGCGCAGGTTGAAGCGTTGGCTGATGGGCCAGAACCTGTGTTTCACGTTGTTAAAAAGGGCGATACGCTGTCTGAAATTGCCCAGAAAACCTTGGGCAAAGCCAGCCGCTACCCCGAGATATTCGAGGCAAACCGCCCTATGCTGACGCATCCTGATAAAAACTATCTAGGGCAGACGCGGCGCATCCCTGCAAAATAAGCCTTTGCGCGCCACAATTTTGCGTTGCGCCGCACCACCGCGGCGCAACGTTTTCTTTGGTAGGGCAACTCGCCACTTGCAATATCTGCCCCACGCGCCAATCTACCCAAAATCCCCCGATCAGAGGGGCGCTTTTTGGGAGGAAGGCTATGGGAGTATTTGCATCGCGCGCCGATGTCGCGGCGATTGAGGCGGAAATGCCATGGGATCAGCGCGGTATGCCGGCGTCGATCTATGGGTATTTATCGCAGACCAAGGCCAGTTTTGGCCCGCGCAATGCGATGACTTTTCAAATCGAATCACATCCGCAGTCGCCCGCTAAAACCCTAACATGGGATAGCCTGCATGCGCGGGTGACACAGGCGGCCAACCTGTTTCGCAGCCTTGGGGTGGGCGAGGGTGATGTGGTGGCCTATGTTCTGCCCAATAGTTTAGAGACTGTTGTCACCCTTTTGGCAGGGGCAACGGCGGGTATTGTCAACCCGATCAACCCACTGCTTGACCCTGCGCAAATCGGCGCGATTTTGCACGAGACTAAGGCAAAGGTCGTCGTCACCCTGCGCGCCTTTCCTAAAACCGATGTGCCGCAAAAACTAAATGCGGCGCTGGCCTATGCGCCCAATGTTCAGACAGTTCTAGAGGTGGATTTGCTAGGCTATCTTGGCGGGGCCAAGCGGTTTATCGTGCCCCTGATTCGTCCCAAAAACCCAGCGGGCCATAAAGCCAAGGTTTTGGATTTTAACGCCGAATGCGACAGGCAGCCTTCTGATAGGCTGACATTTGCAGACCGTACGAGCGACCATTTCGCAGCCCTGTTCCACACAGGCGGCACCACGGGTATGCCAAAGGTCGCACAGCACAAGGCCAGCGGCATGATCTATAATGGGTGGCTGGGCAAAAGGCTGCTGTTTAAGGAAACCGATGTTGTGATTTGCCCGCTGCCGCTGTTTCACGTGTTTGCGGCCTATCCCATTATGATGTCGGCCATTGCATCGGGCTTTCATGCCGTGTTTCCAACGCCTGCGGGCTATCGCGGGGCAGGGGTTTTTGACAATTTCTGGAAACTGATCGAACGCTGGGGTGTCACCTATATGGTCACAGTGCCCACCGCCCTTTCGGCGCTGATGCAGCGGCCCGTCAATGCTGATGTGTCCAGCCTGCGCGGGGCTTTTTCGGGGTCTGCCCCGCTGCCGATTGAACTGTTCAATCGGTTCGAGGCGGCTACAGGCGTGCAGATTGTCGAAGGCTACGGCATGACCGAGGCAACCTGCCTTGTATCCATCAACCCGCCCGAAGGCGGCAAGAAAATTGGGTCGGTTGGCCTGCCTTTCCCCTATACGCGCGTCAAGATTATGACCTTTGACGCCAAAGGGGGGGCGCATGAATGTGGGCCAGATGAGGCGGGCGAGATTTGCGTGACCTCGCCCGGCGTGGTGACAGGGGCCACCTATACCGAGGCGGATAAGAACAAAGATCTGTTCGCGGGCGAGTATCTGCGCACAGGTGATTTGGGGCGGATGGATGCAGAGGGTTATCTGTTTATCACGGGCCGCGCGAAAGATATCATCATTCGCGGCGGGCATAATATTGACCCCGCAATGATTGAAGAGGCGCTGATGGCCCACGCGCAAGTGGCATTTGTGGGGGCCATTGGCCAGCCTGACCAACATGCGGGCGAGGTTCCATGCGCCTATGTTGAACTGATCAAAGACGCCAGCGTTACAACGGCCGAACTGATGGCCTTTGTCGAGGCGCGTATCCATGAACGCGCGGCAATCCCGAAGTATCTTGAAATAATTCCCGAGATACCAAAAACAGGGGTCGGTAAAACCTTTAAGCCTGATTTGCGGCGCATGGCGATCACTCGTGTTTACAACGCAGCATTGGTCGAGGCGGGGCTAACAGCCCATGTGGCGGCGGTGGTTGAGGATAAAAAGCGTGGCTTGGTCGCAGAAATTGCAGCACCTGCGGGTGAAAGCGATGCTGCAATTGATACGGTTTTGGCGCAGTTTATTTTGAACTGGGAACGCGCGGCTTAGGCCGCAGGCTGCCCTCGGGTGGGGCCATGACCACAATCGTGGGCGCAGCGGGGGTTTTGGATGCAGCAAACAGCCCCGTAAGGCCTGCCGCGGGCGCGGTTTTGTCGGGGTTTGCACTGCGCAAAACTGCCATAGATTTGGACAGCAGCGCGCGGCCTTGTTCGGGTGGCAAGACAACGCTTTCTGCACCCGTGGCCGATAGCATCACAAGCCGCCCCTTCAGCGCCAGAATAGCGCGCCAATATTCGCCGATATTGGCATCCTTGATCCGCAGCAGCACAGCCGCGTCTTCGGTTTCGGAAGACGTGACCACCGCATCCTCTGCGTTGCCCGTCGAGGCGAGCATGCCGCGCCCTTGATCAGACGTAAAGAAACTGGTCAGCGCCACTGGCCCTGCATCCAGCGCCGCGCCAGACCCTGTAGCGCCGACGCTGGCCGTGATCAGGGCTGGCGTTGCGCTGGATGTGGCCGAACACCGCCCCATCAGCACAACTGCGCTGCCCGCACCATCAGTGCTGGCCTGCGGATTGGCGCAATAACCAGCAGGTGCCGTCACCTCGATATCTCCGCCCTGCACAACAACGCTGCGGGGCTGCGTGCCCATTTCCATGGTCGCGCAGGCCGCAAGGCCCGCACAAGCCAGCGCCATCGCGCTATTGGTCCATATAGACATGAGCTTCTGCCTTTGCGCCTGGGTGGGTTACAGCGCCATAACGTGCGCCACCAACAAGCTTGGCAAACTTCCAAATTGCCCCTGTGGCATATTGGGTTGGGCGCGGGCCTTTCCACTGCGCCTTGCGCGCGGAAAGCTCTGCGTCCGTCAGGGCGACCGAAAGTTCGCCCGTCATCGCGTTTAGCGTAATCACATCGCCGTTTTGCAGCAAGGCGATAGGGCCGCCGTGCGCCGCCTCTGGCCCAACGTGGCCCACGCAAAACCCGCGCGTGGCCCCCGAAAAACGGCCATCGGTAATCAGCGCCACCTTTTTGCCCATGCCTTGGCCCGACAGGGCGGCGGTGGTAGACAGCATCTCGCGCATACCTGGGCCGCCAGCGGGGCCTTCGTTGCGAATCACTATGACCTCGCCCTCGTTATAGGCGCGCTGTTTCACCGCCTCGAAGGCGTCTTCTTCGCATTCAAACACGCGGGCGGGGCCAGTAAAGACCTGCTCTGCGGGCGTCATACCTGCCACTTTCACAATCGCACCTTCGGGCGCAAGATTGCCCTTCAGGCCCACCACGCCGCCCGTGGCCGTGATGGGGGTGGCAACGGGATAAATCACGCGGCCATCAGCATCGCCCACAATTTCGGACAGTTCTTCGCCAATGCTGCGGCCCGATGCGGTGATGCAATCTTCATGCATTAGGCCCGCCTTCATCAATTCCTTCATCACAACGGGCACGCCGCCCACCTCATACAGGTCTTTGGCCACATATTTCCCGCCGGGGCGCAGATCCACGAAATA
>CAMAWZ010000028.1 GCA_945861995.1 Pseudorhodobacter antarcticus | reverse complement strand
CCATTTTGGGCCAGCGGAAAACTCTTTGATCAGTTCATCGCCAAGTTGACATCGCCCGACTTGGCCTGCGCCAGCCAAGCGTCGTATTTCTCTTGGCTGACGACCTTGACAGTGATCGGCATGTAGGCGTGCAATTTGCCGCACAGCGTGGTGCATTGGCCAAAATAAACGCCTTCTTTTTCGGCAGAAAACCACAATTGCCCCAAACGGCCTGGCACGCCAGATTGCATCACGCCAAAGGCGGGCATTGCCCAAGCATGGATCACATCAGCGCCCGTGATTTGCATGACAATCGTTTTGCCCACAGGGATCACAACGGCAGTGTCGGTGGCCAAAAGGTAATCGCTTGACGCGTATCCGGCAGCTTCCAGTTGATCTTTTTCCAACAAAAAGCTGTCAAACGCCACATCTTCGCCGACATATTCATAAGACCAGAACCACTGCTGACCCGTCACCTTGATGGTGATGTCGGCAGTTGGCAACACTTGGCTTTTCCACAGCGCAGGCAGGCTGAAAGAGCCGATGAAAACCAAGATCAGCACGGGGATCAGCGTCCATGCAATTTCAATCGGGGTGTTGTGGGTGAACCGCGCAGGCGTTGGGTTTGCGCGGCGGTTGAACCGCACGGCCACAACAATCAGCAAGACAGTCACCAGCGCAACAACGGCAAACATGATGATGTTGATCGTATGGTCCAGCCATTGCAAATCGCGCGCAAGCTCGGTTGCAGCGGGCTGATGGCCCGTGCCCGCTGGCACAGGAACGCCCACCTTCTCCAACGCTTGGGCCAGCGCCAGCGACGGGCTGACCATGGCAGTGAAGGCAAAAGCCGCGAATTTGGAACGCGCAAATCTAGAAATCATCGTCATTTCCCACATCTTGTGCAGCTTGGCTGCGCTTTTCACGGATGCGCGCCCAAGGCGTGCAGAATCCGATTGTTTATGCTGCCGTTAAAACCATATTAGACCTGACGAAACAAGAGAAACTGTGCGACAAAATCGCCGCCTTTGATGCAAATCAAAGCAATTTACAAGGACATGCCATGAGCGATGCCCCCTTCCAGCCGTTTGACACCCATCTGGACGAGGGCCGCGCGCTGGCGCTCTTGCGCCAAGCTACACTGGGCGCGGATGATGGCGAGTTGTTTATCGAGCGCAAACGATCCGAGGGAATTGTGCTGGATGACGGCCGTATCAAGACTGCCAGCTATGATGCGTCCGAAGGGTTTGGCCTGCGGGCTGTGCGCGCAGATGTCGCAGGCTATGCCCATGCGTCCGAAATATCCGAAGGGGCGCTGGTGCGGGCGATGGGCACAGTGCGCCTTGCCGTTGGGGATGGCGGCGGCGTGATGGCCCCTGCCCCAAAACGCACGAACATTCGCCTTTATGGCGACGCAGACCCGATGCTGGATGCGACATTTGCCGCAAAGATCGATATTCTCAAAGAGATTGACGCCTATGCGCGCGGCCTTGATCCGCGCGTGGTGCAGGTTTCGGCCAGCCTTTCGGCGGGGCTGCAAGAGGTGGTCATTTTGCGCCCCGAAGGCGAAACCTACACCGATATTCGCCCGATGGCGCGCATCAACGTCTCGGTGATCGTGCAGGACAAAGGGCGGCGCGAGATGGGCGGCACTGGCGGCGGCGGGCGCTTTGGCCTTGCGGGTCTGCTTGCGCCCAGCCACTGGCAACCCCTTTTGCGCGAGGCGCTGCGCATCGCGCTGGTCAATCTGGATGCAGCCCCAGCCCCTGCGGGCGTGATGGATGTGGTACTGGGGCCAGGCTGGCCAGGGATTTTGCTGCACGAAGCCATTGGCCACGGGCTAGAGGGCGACTTTAACCGCAAAGAAACATCTGCCTTTTCGGGGCTGATGGGGCAGATGATTGCCGCGCGGGGGGTAACGGTGCTGGACGATGGCACAATGCCAGATCGGCGCGGCAGCATTACCGTTGACGATGAAGGCACGCCATCGGCCCGCAATGTGCTGATCGAGGATGGGCGGCTGGTGGGCTATATGCAAGACCGCCAAAACGCCCGCCTGATGGGGGTGGCCCCCACGGGCAACGGGCGGCGCGAAAGCTATGCCCATATCCCCATGCCGCGCATGACCAACACCTATATGCTGGCAGGAGGCGATGACCCAAAGGCGATTTTGGCCGATTTGAAGGATGGTATCTACGCCGTGGGCTTTGGCGGCGGCCAAGTGGATATTACCAACGGAAAATTCGTGTTTTCCTGTACCGAAGCCTACCGCGTCAAAGGGGGCAAGGTGCTGGAACCCGTCAAAGGCGCGACATTGATTGGCGATGGGGCCACGGCCCTAAAACACATCCGCGCCATTGGGAACGATCTGGCCTTAGACCCCGGCATTGGCAATTGCGGCAAGGCGGGGCAATGGGTGCCCGTGGGCGTGGGCCAACCCACGCTGCTGATTGGCGGGCTGACTGTGGGCGGGTCGGCGGCGTAGGGGCTTTGCGCCCCTGCGCTGCGCAAAGCCAAGGGCGCAGGACTTATTTCAGTATCCGCGCCTTGTGGTGACTTAAGTGCATAAACTGTTCAGACGGAATTTGTCTGCATTGCATAGCAGCACTGTCTCTTTGCCATTATCTTTGCCATTTCTGAAACCGCATTTGGTCTGCCGCGCCCATAGTTCAGCGTGTTTTGCAGCGTAAAGGCCTCTGCAAACAGGCGGCACCAAAGCGCGATATGGCCAAGGCGGGCTTTCTAACACGGATGGTCGCCTAGAACCTTGCGCCTTTGCGACATATAGCAAGGGCCAAAGCGACATCGAATTTCGCAGCCCGCAGCGTGATATTTGAAACGCGTCTGGAATTTTCGGGTTGGGCGATTGCCGCGCTTGGGCGGTACAAGCGCCGTTTTGATCAAGGTCTGATCGCGCCGCATTTCGCGGGGTATTTTTCGCGCAAACTGACTTTCAGTCACAGGAACGTCATGTCCAAGTTCTAAAGGGGGGCAGTGACGTTTCAACATGATCCGTTACCAAACTGGAGACTCCCATGACACTGAAAACTGCTTTGCTGACTTCGGTCAGCCTTTGCGCTATGATTGCTGCCCCAATAGCGCAAGCCCAGACGATGGACGAGTTGGTTGCTGCCGCAAACGCTGAAGGCGCGCTGACCACGATTGCCCTGCCGCATGATTGGTGCGCATATGGCGCTGTCATTGATGGGTTCAAGGCAAAATACCCAGGCATTACAGTCAATGAATTGAATCCAGACGCTGGCTCGGCCGACGAATTGGAAGCCATCCGCGCCAACAAGGACAACACAGGCCCACAAGCGCCTGACGTTATCGACGTTGGCCTGGCATTTGGCCCGCAAGCCAAAGAAGAAGGTCTGATCCAGCCCTACAAAGTCGCCACTTGGGACGAAATTCCAGCCGATGCCAAAGACGCAGACGGTTTCTGGTACGGCGACTATTACGGCGTGATGGCAATCGCCATCAACAAAGATCTGGTCGCGAACAACCCAACCGACTGGGCTGATCTGATGAAGCCAGAATATGCCAACTCGTTTGCACTTTCGGGCGATCCTCGTTCGGGCAACCAATCGATGATGAGCATCATGGCCATGGGCTTGGCAAGCGGCGCCGAAGCTGGTGCTGCCAGTGCCGAAGCTGGTCTGAAGATGGTTGCTGATCTGAATGCTGCTGGCAATTTCGTACCAGTCGCAGGCAAAACCGCAACAATCGCTCAGGGCACCACGCCAATGGTTGCGGCTTGGGACTATAACTTGCTGGCATGGCGTGATGGTTTGGCGGGCAATCCCCCAGTCGAAGTTATCGTACCTGCTTCGGGCGTGATTGCTGGTGTGTATGTTCAGGCCATCAGCGCCTATGCACCACATCCAAATGCCGCAAAACTGTGGATGGAATATTTGTACAGCGACGAAGGCCAATTGGGCTGGCTGTCGGGCTATTGCCACCCCATCCGTTTTGCTGCGATGTCTGCCGCTGGTAAAATCCCAGCCGAAATGCTGGCCAAACTGCCACCAGCAGAGGCGTATGCCAAGGCTGTGTTCCCAACACTGGATCAACAATCGGCGCACAAAGCTGTTGTCACCGAAAAGTGGGACAGCGTTGTTGGCCTAAAGGTCGAATAATCTAATCTATATCTAAGGCTGCCCCAGCAATGGGGCAGCTGTTTTAACGGTGAAAGCATACGATGTCATCCATTGATCCCGCGAAGGCTTTACCTGCGCGTAAATACTCAATTCATAAACCTGCCTTGCGCCGTTCAATGAATTGGCTTGGCATTGTACCCTTTGCCATTTTTGCACTATTGTTTTTACTGCTACCGACTCTGAACATCGTTCTTGGCGCGTTTCGCACCCAGCAGGGCGGCTTTACGCTGGACAATATAACGAATTTGGCCCAACCGCGAATTGCAACGGCGTTTTGGGTATCTATCAAACTTAGCTTTGCCTCGGCGGCGATTGGTTGTTTGATTGGATTTATTCTGGCCACGGCGGTGGCTTTGGGCGGCTTGCCACGATGGATAAGGCAATCTACCTTAACCTTTTCAGGTGTCGCGTCGAACTTTGCGGGCGTGCCTTTGTCTTTTGCCTTTATCGCCACTTTGGGACGGGTTGGTATTTTAACCATCGTTCTGCGCGATGTGTTTGGTATAAATTTGTATGGGCTGGGGTTTAACCTTCTCAGTTTTTGGGGGCTGGTGCTGGTCTATCTTTATTTCCAGATCCCCCTGATGATATTGATCATTACCCCCGCATTGGACGGGCTGCGCCGCGAATGGCGCGAGGCGGCAGCCATTTTGGGCGCAACAGGATTTCAATATTGGCGCAGGGTTGCCTTGCCAATTTTATGGCCCTCGACACTTGGGACAATGGCCTTGCTTTTTGCCAACAGCTTTGGGGCAATTGCAACCGCCGTCGCCCTAACGGGATCGCAATTGTCGATCGTGCCGATTGTTTTGTTTAACCAAATTCGCGGCGATGTGCTGCAAGACCCGCAATTGGGATATGCGATTGCCTTTGGGATGATTGTGGTCACAGCCGTCACCAATTTGATATACATCGTGATGCGGGTGCGTTCGGAACGGTGGTTGAAATGAGAACGGCACGCTTTTGGCCCTATGCGGCATTTCTGTGCGGATTGGCCTATTTCATCATCCCGCTGATCGGGATGTTCGAGTTTTCATTGCGCAAACGGCGCGGCGTCTATTCGTTAGACGCCTATACATCGGTTCTGACCGATCCACAGTTTCAACAGACCTTTCTTTATTCCTTGTTCATGGCTTTGGTGGCGATCTTTATCGGCGTGCTTTTGGTTGTGCCGACCGCCTATTGGGTGCGCCTGCGCCTGCCTAAACTGCGCCCCGTTGTCGAATTTGTCACGCTACTGCCCTTGGTCATCCCGCCCGTGGTTCTTGCCTTTGGCTATATCAGGCTGTTCAACACATCCTCTGTCGTGCCGTTTTTGGGCAGCGAATTTGGGACGAATATTCTGCTGTCCTGCGGTTACGTGGTGCTGGCCCTGCCCTATATGTATCGTGCCGTGGATACGGGACTTCGCGCGATTGATATTTTAACTTTGACCGAAGCGGCCCAAGGATTGGGGGCCAGTTGGGCGGCGATTATTTTCCGCGTGATCTTGCCCAATGTTCGGGTGGCGGTGGCATCGGGGGCGTTCTTGACCTTTGCCATCGTGATTGGCGAATATGTCATCTCGGCGCTGCTGGATCGCCCTGCATTTGGCCCCTATCTAGTTTGGATCGGATCGAACAAAGCCTATGAACCCTCGGCCTTGGCGGTGATGACCTTTGCCATCACATGGGGCTGCATGGCGTTGATCCAAGTGATCACGCAATTTTCAAAACACACAAGGACACCTCTGTGATGGCCTATCTTGATTTGCTGCATCTGGAAAAATCCTTTGGCCCCAATCGTGTTGTCAAAGATTTCAACATCGGGATTGAACAGGGAGAATTCGTCTCGCTCCTAGGCCCATCTGGCTGTGGCAAGACAACTGTTCTGCGCATGGTGGCGGGGTTCGAGGCACCAAACAGCGGCGAAATTCGAATTTCTGGTGTGGATTTGGTAGGTTCGCGGCCAAATCAGCGCAACATCGGCATGGTGTTTCAATCCTATGCGCTGTTTCCCAATTTGACAGTGGCGCAAAATGTGGCTTTTGGCCTATCAGTCGCTGGCATGAAAAAGGCCCAAATTGCCGAACGCGTGGCCGAAATGTTGGATCTGATCGGTCTGGCTGACCTTGGGCAAAGGTTTCCTTATGAACTGTCAGGCGGGCAGCAACAACGCGTCGCCTTGGCGCGCGCCTTGGCAGTGCGCCCCAAGGTTTTGCTTTTGGACGAGCCGCTGTCAGCATTGGACGCACAAATTCGCGTGACCTTACGCCGCGAAATTCGCGCCATCCAACAAAGACTGGGCATCACCACAATTTTTGTGACCCATGATCAGGAAGAAGCTCTGTCGATCTCGGACCGCGTGGTGGTGATGAATGGCGGGTTGGCCGATCAAATCGGCACGCCGTTTGACATCTATAACCATCCGACAACCCGTTTTGTTGCCGAATTTGTCGGCACGCTGAACACCTTTGACGTTGTGGTCACCGACCCCGATACTGGTACCGTTATGATGGGCGCAACGTCTTTGGTGCTGAACCGGCCAGTTGCAGCACCAAAGGGGGGCAAGGTAACTTTGGCCATGCGCCCCGAAGCCGCGTCTTTGGGGGGTGCCGGTGATTTGACCTTGACTGGCCGCGTCGAAGATGTTCAGTTTTTGGGTGCCATCATTCGCATCAAGGCCAATGTCGGCGCGCATCAACTGACGCTGGACATCTTTAACCGCGCAGACATGCCGCCCCCCGCGATTGGATCGGCAGTGCCGATTAGCCTGTCGACCCACAGTTTGGTGGTTTTGGTAAAATAGCTGCGGGCAAACTTCGGCTGGATGACCCTATTTGAACAGCCAAAGCCCAAAAACAACCGCGCCTTTGCCAACCCTGTGACAAGCAAGGCTGTCCAGGTGTTGGCACGCCTGTCTGCGGCAATCAAACCCGCAACAAAGTGGCAACATTTCGCGCTGCCCTTTAGATCACTTTTTCTATGCCGTTGAGATCGATACAAAATACGAATTTTAGTTTTGACTGAACAAGGTCTGGGTCAAAAGAATAGGTCTAAAGATGCAGTCAATTGGTTTTGGCGTCGCCTTGGCCTTGGTGCTTTCCGGAGCAGCCGCATTGGCCAATGAACTTGAATGCGGTCAAGGTCTGTTAGAAAAGACTTTGGGCGCGAAACTGAACGAAACAAATAGCCTTCAATTTATTGAACCTGCGGTTCCTGCTCAGATCATATATCAATGGAACGCGAACAACGGCTATTGCGGTGAGGCGTCCCTAATTTCGGCGGGTTTGGCCAATGGTCAATATATGTCGCAAGCCGATGCCAGACTGGCCTGCGGTGCCTTTATGGGCAATGCATCCGATGGCAGCGGCCCAAGCCTTCTGCAAGGCGGCGAAATGGGGACGAACACAATCAATTACAACGCTCAAATGTTGTTGGAATATGCGGGGGCCGGCGTAAGCGGGGACAATGATTTCGGGCAGGGCCCGCGCTGCGCCGCCAATTCGGGACTTGATGCCACAACCTATCCTTTTGAAACGGGTTATAAAACCGCCAATATTGGCGAAAGCGGGGTGCAAGATTACCTTAGCTGGATAAAAGCCGAGATGATTGCAGGCCATCACGTCACCATCGGCGTTTTGGGCAATGGCGGTGATGATCAGCAATATGACCACATCGTAACTGTTGTCAAAATCGGCACCAATCATGACGTTACTGACCCCACTTATTACCCTGATGATGTGTTGTATTTTGATGATCATGGCGTTTATACGCTGCAATTTGATCATGAGTACGGTTGGGATTTCACTGATAATCCTGCCGTGCCCGTCGGTGCGGGGGGCGATGACACGGGTTGCACGCCGTATATCTTCGCCTACACCTTTGATTCGATAGCGAAAACCAGAAAAGCCGCCAACAAATCGAACGCGCCGGCCTATTCCTTGATTATTCCAGCATCAGAAAAGATCGACGTGATTGCTGGCAATACCGCCCGCGAAGGTGATGGATTGGTGGAAATTGATAGATCACATAATTACG
This sequence comes from Pseudorhodobacter antarcticus, assembly GCA_945861995.1. GTDB lineage: Bacteria > Pseudomonadota > Alphaproteobacteria > Rhodobacterales > Rhodobacteraceae > Cypionkella > Cypionkella antarctica_B. The sequence goes on along the minus strand of CAMAWZ010000028.1, from coordinate 5,907 downwards.
CTTTGTCGGTGCATGGGCCTTTGGATACGGCGGATCAGACACAGAACGTATCCCTAGAAATCGTGTCGTCTCGCAGTTTAGAGAACGGCGTTTGGACAGAGAACCCACGTGACCCTTTCGCGGGCTTTAACTACGAAAGCCCTTACATATCGCCGACGCCCGAAGGCTGTGACGATGGCGAATGTATGACCAACATCCGCCCAGAGCCCATGCAGATAGACCTAATGGCCACAGTTCACGGGCTGAAGGTGGGTCAAAACTATAAGGTTGTTGAATATAGTTTCCCTTTCCTAGATGGATCGAAAACTGGCCGTTTTGCTGCCATGCCAGATGATCAAGCGCAGGAAACCTACGTTACCCGCTTCACCGCAGAATCCACCCAAGTTGCGCTGCCCCCAGTTCAGCGGATGTCGAACCAGTTGATCAAGTTCCGTGTGTTTCCAGATGAGGATGGCAGCGGGTGATAGGCCCAAAACCTTTACCAATAAGTGGGGGTCTTGGCGCGGTTTGGTGCCGCCGCTTTGTTCGGCCAAGGTGCGGCCAACCAGCTGAACTATCAGCGCAGTCAGGACGGTTGAATTTTGCACGGACGCGGTGCGAAACTGCTCCAGAACTGCCTACGGCGGCTTGTTTGCCTGTAGACATGAGGGGTCAGTTCATTGTTGACCACAGCAATGTTACGGGGGTCGCGCCGACCTAGAGCAAAGTGCCAATCGTCCCTGCAATCCGTTACGGTCATTAGACTAATCTGGCGCGACTGCCGCGCAGAGCCAATTTCTACCAGGTAGCAACTTATGTGCATGGCTGTTCACAATCTTGCGCAATACGTTTTATTCAGGGATGCGAAAGCAAAAGCGCGAAGTGGCCGACCCAGATGGCGTTCATGCGGCAACACTTGTGACGCAGCCTGAACATGACGGAAGGCTCGCCATGGGCGATTTCCTGAAGGCTTTCGGTCAGCTTTCTTCCGAACATCGCGACATTGTCACGCTGGTCGGGGTGGCTGGACAGTCTTACAGTGCGGCGTCACAGATCATTGGCATCCCTGTTGGAACCGCCAAAAGCCGCCTAAGCCGAGCGCGGGCACTGCTGACCGAAGCGCTGGACGCGGCAGCGCGGCCCGTTTCTGTTGCGGATTGCGCTGTGCCCGCCATGCCGAAATCACCCCAAAACGGCAGATGGTCGTTCCACTGACAAACCCTTTTTGAAAGGTAAAGTGAAACCCAAAGCCCCGCGTTTTCAACCCGCTTTGTCACAGATGTAATGCAGCTAACGGGAATTCGGGATAAGGGCTTGACCATCTTTGCGCAGGTTAAGCTGCGAAATCAGAAAACCTGCCCTGTTGCCTGTGCCGTCAGGCCTGATTGACAGGCCTGACATGGGCTACACCCGATGAACGCCTGCGGTGGAACTATGGTTCAAGCCCAGCAGTCGACGGGCGCACCACTATCGGCAAGCACCCGCCATTAAACATCAAGGCACGCTGGAAAGCCGAAATCGATTTCATAAAATCAAGCTGCCCAAGGATTTAACCGCTAAGGGGTCGGCGCACTGAATACTGGAATGATCCGACCTGCCATAAAGCCAGCGACCTGCGCGTCAGTGCTTCGGTTGGGGGTGCAATGTCGTACGTCAGCAAAATGCGGCTAGGCAGGCCGCTTAGTCGCGGGGCGTTGGGCAGAAAATCGTCAAGGTTTTTCAACTCTGGCGTTCTCGCCGAACGCCAGCAAGTGCTTTGATCCTCTATCTTTCCAGACCTACCCGACGTTGAAAAACCGTCCACTGGCGGCCTAAGGATCAGTGGGTGAAGTCAGTTTGGCTCGTACTCATCGTCGCTGTCTCGGCTTTGAACCTCTGCGCTCTTGGTTTCGTCATCGCTTAGCCGCTCTCTTACCTCAGAACCTGCCTTAGATAGAGTAGCGCCCAATTGCGTCAGTTCTTTGCGGCCCGCAGCAGATAGCAGCATATCTGGGGGCATCTCGTGGCTTGCCGCCAAAGCGTCGATCATTTCGTCAAGGTCGATGGGCGAGTCGAAAAGTTTGTCTCCACCGAAAGAAAAACCGCTGATCCGGATTTTCCCCTCTGCGGTAATATGCCCGATGATGTGCCAGTCGATGTTTGCCATTTCGGTTTGCTTTCGCTTGGATTGCCTGCTCGCTGCCACGAAATATAAATCGAGTGCCGCCGTCACCATAATCCAACTGCTTCTGTCGACACTAACATCCGTCAACTGGCACGGAGCTAATGCAGATTCGTTCCCGTCTTTTGAAAGGGTCATGCCGCGACATTAAGGGCAAGCAAAAACAGCAACTGCGCGTCCGATACGGACGCTATCGGACGCCGGACGGAACACAAGAAAACAGCCGCCCCAAGGGCGGCTATCTATCTGTAAATCATGGGTTTTTTTGGTACCACGTCCCCGGCTCGAACGGGGGACCTCTTGATCCACAATCAAGCGCTCTAACCAACTGAGCTAACGCGGCACTTGGTGCGATTTACCCCCCCTTTGCTCCGATTGCAAGTGCCCGATTGCCAAGGGGGGCGCATCTTGTTACGCCATAGCGCAGAGATCATTCGGAGCAGCACCTTGAGCATCAACAAACAAAGCGAAGTGGTAGCGAATATTCAAATTGGCCCGACCGATCAAGGCATGGTGCGGATCTACATCGAGGCCGAGGGCGGGGTTGAACTGCCGCTTGATTTCGACGCAGACGAGGCCGAGGAAATTGCCGAGGAACTGCGCGCCGCAGCCGATGTGGCGCGCGCTATGGCGGCGGCAAATTCAGGTTCAAAAAAGCGCTGATGCCTGTATCGCGCGCGCCTTGGTCGCGCAGCGCCGCCGTGCGGGCAAAGCGCAAGGTCTGCGCGCGGCGGCGCGCAGCGGGCAGCGCAGTACTTGGCGCCATTGTCACGATCTCTGCGCCATAAGCATCAGCTAGGATCAGACCTGTGCCCTCTGGCAAAATCTCGCGCGGGAAATCAGGCGGCACGGCCCAAAAGAATCGGTCGCACCATTCAATGTATTTGTGCCATTTGGCATCGCTTTGATAATCGGCGCGGGATGATTTGCATTCAATCACCCAAAACTCGCCCTTTGGCCCCAGCGCCATAACGTCGACGCGCAGGCCAGCGGCAGGCACGAATTCTTCCAAAGTGGCAAAATCATAGCCGCGCAGCGCGCGCGAGACGCCGCGCGCAAGCTGCTGGCCCGCCATTGTGGGCAATATATCGGGCAGGTCGACCATGGAGCATATTGGCACGCCGCCCCGCGCCTTGCAAGGCTGGGCTTGCAAGCGGGGGGGATGGGGCCTATCAGTTGGGTCGGCGGGTTCTGCTCTTCTCGTGAATGGCCCTTTTCCAGTGGCCGATAAACATCTCCGAGGCTGCTGGCTCTGGCAAGATCCTGGTCTTGTTATCTGGCGACCACCTGAACACTCAGGCTCTCGGGAAATTCACGCCATCACGGCCGCTGCGGGCCCGCCACCTTATTTCGCAGATTTACGGTTGGTTTGGTTTCTTATTAGGTTTTAACAGAACCTTTATCGGGGCCAGACGCAGCGCACTTGGCGCGCGCAAGCCCCCGCGCGGTGCGTCATCGTCATCGTCATCGGCCAGACGCATGACCGCAAAGGCAAACTGCACGCCTGCAAAGATGATTCCATTCATCACAAACAGCATAAGGCCCCCCACAGCGCCTAATGCGGTTTGCAGCACCAAATGCCCCAGCCCCGCGATATTAAGCCAGACCAGCAGGCCAAGAAACCCCGCCGACAGGGCAAAGCCGATAAGGGCAGAAGTGATGTAAAGGCGTATGAGTTTGGGCATATGAGCGCTCCCTTTGAGGGAAGGCTAGCAGGTAATTGGTTAAGGAAAGATGAAGCGTTCTTGCAGGGCCCTAGCCCCCCGCTTAAAACCCCTCTGGCCGCCCCTCATGCGCCATATGATCCAGCACGGCGTTCACGAATTTGGGCTCTTTGCCGCCATCGAAAAACGCCTTTGCCACATCGACATATTCGGTAATCGCCACGCGCGGCGGGGTGGGCAGCTGCGTCAGTTCTGCCCCTGCCGCGCGAAACAGGGCGCGCAGCACGGGGTCAATGCGGCCCAGCGGCCATTTGGCCACCAGCGCGCGGTCAGTCATCTGGTCAATCAAGGCTTGGTGATTGACGGCGTGATCGACCACGGCGCGAAAGTGAAACACGTCGCCCTCGGCCATTTCATCATCTTCATAAACCGCCCCAAAACGATGCTCGACAAATTCGGCGCAGACCGCCTCGACCGTTTGGCCAGAGGCCTCCATTTGAAACAGCGCCTGCACAGCGTACAGCCGCGCCGCCGATTTCATGTGCCGTGTGTCCGTCATGCGCGAAAGCCGATCCCTGTGGTGCTGCGCGCCCATTTGCGCGAGAGCGCGACCAGATGCAAGGCCGCAAGTGCCGCGCCCCCGCCTTTATTCTGGCCCGCCACGTCGGCACGCGCCAGAGCCTGCGCGCGGTTTTCCACCGTCAGGATACCGTTGCCAATCGCCGCCCCGCCAAGGCCCAGCATGGAAATAGCGCGGGATGAATCATTACAAACCGTATCGTAATGCGTCGTCTCGCCGCGCATAACGCAGCCCAGCGCGACATAGGCATCAAACTTTTGCAGCCGCTCGGCCATGGCAATGGCAGTGGGCACTTCCAGTGCGCCCGGCACTTCGATGACCTCTACCTCAGCCCCGCAACCGATCGCCGCCGCGCGCGCGCCTGCAACCAACTGATCGGTAATGTCTTTGTAATAGGGGGCAACCACGATCAAAACTTTGACAGGTTTGTCAAACTTTGGCGCGGGAAGGGTATAGTGCTGCTCGGCGCTCGCCATGATTTACTCCGTAATTTGCTTGGTGCCTGCGATCGTCAGGCCATAGGCTTCAAGGCCCACCACGCGCGGGGCGGCAGAATTGGTGACTAGGGTGATTTTGGTCAGGCCCAATGCCGCCAGTATCTGCGCGCCCAGCCCGTATTGGCGCAGCGTTTGCGGCGATACTTCGCCTTCGGTCACCATTTTCATGGATGTATCGCGCAGCAGAACCACCACGCCGCGCCCTGCCTGCGCTATCACCCGCATTGCGCCTTGGATGTCGCTGGAATGGCCATCGGAAATGCCCAAAACATCCTCTAGCGGGTTCAGGTTGTGCACCCGCGCCAGCACGGGCGCATCCCCGCCCAAATCGCCTTTCGTTAGCGCAATATGCTCGTCGCCGTGGGTGTCATCGGCGAAAATGCGCATCAGCCATTCGCCGCCGTGGGCCGAGGTCACGCGCCGCACCGAGCGTTCCTTGATCAGGTTATCATGGCGGCGGCGATAGGCGATCAGATCGGAAATCGTGCCGATTTTCAGCCCATGCTTTTGCGCAAAGCCCACCAAATCGGGCAGACGGGCCATGGTGCCATCGTCTTTCATAATCTCACAAATCACGCCAGCGGGTTTTAGGCCTGCAAGACGGGCGATGTCGGTCGCAGCCTCGGTATGGCCCGCGCGCACCAAAACGCCGCCATCGCGGGCGCGCAGCGGAAACACATGGCCAGGGGTGGCCAGATCGGTCGGCTTGGCATTTGGGTCAATCGCCACAGCGATAGTGCGGGCGCGGTCGGCAGCGGAAATACCCGTCTCCACCCCCTCACGCGCCTCGATCGATACGGTAAAGGCTGTCTCGTGGCGCGATGAATTGCGCGCCGCCATCAAGGGCAAGCCCAATTCGTCAATGCGCGCGCCCGTCAGCGTTAGGCAAATCAACCCGCGCCCATGCGTGGCCATAAAGTTAATCGCCGCCGCATCGGCCATTTCGGCAGGGATCACCAAATCGCCTTCATTCTCGCGGTCTTCATGATCGACCAGAATAAACATACGGCCCGCGCGGGCGTCTTC
>CAMAWZ010000027.1 GCA_945861995.1 Pseudorhodobacter antarcticus | reverse complement strand
AGAGGCAGGCTGCCCAAATGTTGGCGAATGTTGGAGCGTGGGCCACGCCACCATGATGATTATGGGCGAAATTTGCACGCGCGGCTGTTCATTTTGCAACATTGCCACGGGCAAGCCGACCAGTTTGGATACATTCGAGCCTGGGCGGGTTGCCCATGCTGTGGCGGAACTGGGCCTTGCCCATGTGGTGGTCACGTCCGTTGACCGCGATGATCTGGCCGATGGGGGGGCGGCGCATTTTGCCCAGACCATTCGCGCCATTCGCCACCGCAGCCCTGCAACCACGATTGAAATACTAACGCCAGATTTTCTAAAATGTGGGCCAGAGGCTCTAGAGATGGTGGTTGCGGCCAAGCCTGATGTGTTTAACCATAATCTTGAAACTGTGCCTGGCCTGTATCCATCCGTGCGCCCTGGCGCGCGCTATTTCCATTCCCTGCGTCTTTTGCAGCGCGTTAAGGAACTTGATCCGACCATATTTACCAAATCGGGCATCATGGTGGGCCTTGGCGAAGACCGCATTGGCGTGGGGCAAGTGATGGATGATATGCGCGCGGCAGATGTAGATTTTCTGACCATTGGCCAGTATTTGCAGCCGACCCCAAAACATCACGGTGTTGATCGGTTTGTCACCCCAGACGAGTTTAAAGGATACGAGACGACCGCCTATGGCAAAGGGTTTTTGATGGTATCGGCCACGCCGCTGACACGGTCATCCTACCATGCGGGGGATGATTTTGCGCGATTGCGCGCCGCGCGACTGGCGAAATTGGCGCAAGGGTAAAGGGGGGCACTGCGCCCCCCATTCCAATTAACTTTCAGGTTGGCGATACGCTTTGTGGCAGGCACTGCACGCCCCGCCCAGTTGCGCCATCGATGCTTTAATCGCATCGCCGTCCTTGGCTGCTGCGGTTTTCATCGCATCAGCGGCATTGTTGAGATCGACAATTTTCGCTAGAAAATCATCCTGTTTGGCCCAAAGATCGGGCAGGGCAAAGTGTCTGCCGATTTGCCATTTTCCGACCCTGCGGGAAATTGCACCATCGACAAAACCGATGCTATCGCCGCCACATTCGCCGCAGCTTTCGTGGCAGCGGTTGCGTCATAAGCGATCTCGCCCTTGGCAATTGCGCCCAAAACGCCCAAGTCCGTGGCCATCTGCAGCATGAGGCCGTGGCGTGTTTCCACAGCATTGGCAAAGGGGTCTTCAGCATCTTGGGCAAAGGCGGTGAAGGCGGCAAACACCGCGACGCTGGCCAAAGTGGCCCGTTTCAAAGCCGTTGGATTTTTCATAAATCACTCCTTCAGGGGCGCAAAGCTGCGCCAAGCAGCCCCTTGCCCGCGCAATGGGGCCAGTATCAGCCAGCGCCCCTTACGCCGCATTTGCAAGCGCTGCGTGTATGGAAATCCCCAAAAGCCTATGGAATGGCGGGAACGCGCCGAAGGTAGGCAACAACCGCCTGCACATCGCTTTCGGGCAGCTTGGCCATGTTTTCCACCACATGCGCCATATGGCCGCCCACGGAATCATACTCGGGGGTAAAGCCCGTGGTCAGATAGGCGAAAATATCGCCGTCAGACCAATCCAACGCTGCGGGGGTGATATTGGGCACGCGGCTTTTGCCATCGGCACTGGGCGCACCAGCCAGCCATTTGGAACGATCCAATCCGCCCAAAACAGTGCGCGGCGTGTGGCATTCGCCGCAATGGGCAAGGCTTTCGGCAATATAGCGGCCGCGTTGCTGGGCTTCGGTAAAATCGCCCGTGATCACATAGCTGTCATCGGCGAATATCGCCTTCCACAGGCCCAAAGTACGGCGGATGTTAAAGGGAAAGGCAATTTCATGCGGCAGGCTGGGCGTGGCATCAGCGGGCCGCCCATCGATAAAGGCCTTCAAATTTGCCACATCTTGCGGGGCCATTTTGGCATAGGCAACATAGGGCAGGGCGGGGTAGTAATGCGCCCCGTCGGGCGATACGCCTTGCTGAATGGCGCGCGCGAATTGGCCCAGCGTCCAGCCGCCAATACCTGCCACAGAGTCGGGCGAGATATTGGGCGCGTGGAAAGTTCCAAATTGCGTTGCAAAAGCCTGCCCGCCCGCAAGCACCATCGGATCGCCGCCCGGGGCCATATGGCAAGAGGCGCAGCCAGCGGCCCAAAATACCTGCTCGCCTGCCTTATGGTCGCCCGTCAGCCCTGCGAAAGCGGCGGTATCAAACGCGCGCGGCGCGCTGATGAACCACGCCGCCCCTGCCGCCAAAACGCCCGCAACCCCAATGCCCAGAAGTAGTTTAGGTTTGAATTCCATTTTGGCGAACTTTCTCTACGGTTTGGCGGGTGGGTTCACCGACAGCCAATCTGGCCACAGCCCCAGGTACTCTAAGCCCCATAGCGCGAAACAGGCCACAACCACCATCAGCACCAACTTCACTTTTTCGAAAGAGGGCGGATTGCGCGCCCACCCGTACATCCGAATAAACCAGTTCGGCCCCATAACAACCCTTTCAGGTAAAGCGCACCTTGCCAATATAGGGCAGGTTACGGTTTCTTTGTGCAAAATCAATGCCGTAGCCGACAACAAACTCGTCGGGAATCTCGAACCCTGTCCATGTCGCCTTAATCGGTACTTCGCGGCGGCTGGGTTTATCGAGCAGCGCGCACACCTCAAGGCGGGCAGGTTCGCGCGACAAAAGCATCTTTTTCACATGGGTCAGGGTAAAGCCCGTGTCGACAATATCTTCCACCACCAGCACATCGCGCCCCGCAATTTCGCCGCGCAAATCTTTCAGGATGCGCACCTCGCGGGACGAGTGCATCGCATCGCCGTAAGAGGACGCTTCTAGAAAATCCACCTCGACAGGCAGATCAATTTCGCGCACCAAATCGGCGATAAACACGAAGGATCCGCGCAGCAGGCCGACAACAATCAGCCGATCACAGCCCGCATAATGCGCGGTGATCTGACGGGCCAGTTCTTCGACGCGGGCGGCGATCGATTTGGCTGACAGCATCTCGTCAATCACATAAGCGCGGCCATCGGCGGTGGTATGGGGGATAGGGTCGGGCATCTTGTCCTCTTGCAACTTGCCCCAAGGCTAGCCAAAAACTGGGGATAAGTCACGCGATAGGTTACTATGCCCAAACATGCCGAAGTAAAAACCCTGCCCTATAGCCCCGCGCAGATGTTTGCGCTGGTGGCCGATGTGGCGCGCTACCCTGAATTTCTGCCTTGGGCGGCGGCGGCGCGCATCCGTTCGCGCACGCCAATTGAGGGCGGCGAAGTGATGGAGGCCGATTTGGTCATCTCGTTCAAAGTGTTTCGCGAAAAATTCGGCTCGCGCGTGACGTTGCTGGGGCAAGACCGGATTTTGACCGAATATATCGACGGCCCCTTTCGCCATTTAAAATCCGTCTGGGCCTTTCGGGCGGTTGAAGGCGGCTGCGACGTGGATTTTTCGGTGGATTTTGAGTTTAAGAACCCGATTTTGGCGGGGATTATCGGGCTTGTCTTTAACGAGGCGATGCAGCGGATTGTGCGCGCCTTCGAGGCGCGCGCACACCAGTTGTACGGCTAGGGATTCAAATCATAACGCCGCTTGCCATGCACGGCGAACACATCCAAAGTATTGTCTATGCGCAAGCGAACTTAACGCGCGGGCGAACTATATCCGCTGCCGCAGCGCCCAAATGAGGCAAGCCGCCACTGAAAGATGCGTCACAGGGATCGCCACGGCATGAATATGCAGCGGCACGAAACGCTAAGCCCGCAATGCCGCCAGAATCAGCGCAAGTGCATGATCGCGCGCGGCCAATCGCACAACAGTGCGCCCCAGCGGGCCAAATTCAACTGTTTGGGCCAAAACCCCAGCGGATGTGGCCAGCGCAAAACACACCCGCCCTTCGGGTTTGAATTCGGATCCCCCCGGCCCTGCAATGCCCGTGATCGACACCGCGATTTGCGATTTAGATCGTTCCAAGGCGCCCAAGGCCATCTCGCGCGCGATAGGTTCGCTGACCGCGCCATGGGCGTCTAGCGTGGCCTGATTGACCCCCAGCATATCTATTTTGGCATCATTCGAATAGGTGACAAAACCGCGGTCAAACACGTCGGATGCGCCCGCAACTTCGGTCAGCAGCGCGGCAAGCATCCCGCCCGTGCAGCTTTCGGCGCAGGCAATCCGAAGGCCTTTGGCGCGGGCGGCGTCTAGCACTTGGGCAATCATTAAAACACCACGATATGGTAAAGGGCGGCGGCAATGATCGTGGCAATCCCAGCGAAAACGCCTGCAATCAGATCGTCCAGCATCACCGCTTTGGCCCCGCCCATGCGGTCTGCGCGGCCAATGATCCACGGCTTCCAAACATCAAAAAGCCGAAAGAAAACACAGGCGGCCAGTGGGGCAGGGTAGGGCAAGAACCCCTCCCACCCGCGCGCCCAAAAGGCGGCGGACGAAACCAGCAGCGCCAGCCATTGCCCTGCCACTTCGTCGATCACAAATTCAGAAGGATCGGCTGATTTATCATCGCCAAGGGCTTGGTTTACTGCCCAGAATCCCAGTCCAGTGGCCGCAATCGTTGCCAAAACCAACGCGGGAAAGCCAAGGTAGCGGTCGATCAAAAGGCCGATCACAATCGCCGCCGCCGAGGCCCAAGTACCAGAGGCGGGGCGCAGATAGCCAAGGCCAACAACGGTGGCAATGGCGCGGCTCATGCCTGCACCAATGTGGCCGTTGCCAGCGCAGCGATCCCCTCTTCGCGGCCCGTAAAGCCAAGGCGTTCGGACGTTGTCGCCTTGACCGAAACTTTGCCCACGTCCACCCCCATTATCGCCGCCAGCGCCGCGCGCATGGCATCTGCGTGGGGGCCAATTTTGGGCCGCTCGCAAATCAGCGTGACATCGCAATTGGCCAATTCATAGCCGCGCGCGCGCGCGCGGGCCATCGCGTGGGTCAGAAAAATATGGCTGGCAGCCCCTTTCCATTGCGGGTCTGATGGCGGGAAATGCTGGCCGATATCGCCATCGGCCAGCGCGCCGTAAATGGCATCGGTCAGCGCGTGCATACCGACATCGGCATCCGAATGGCCCAGCAACCCTTTGGAATGGGCGATTTTGTGGCCGCACAGCCAGACATGATCACCCTCGCAAAAGGCATGAACGTCAAAACCATTGCCAAGGCGAATATCGGGGCGCATATCCATGTCTTGTTCCTTAATCATCGCTTCTGCGCGGGCAAAATCGCCCGCATAGGTCAGCTTTATATTGGCCTCATCCCCCGCGACAATGGCCACGTTCAGCCCTGCGGCGCGGGCGACTTCCACGTCATCGGCGGCGGGAATGTTATAGGACAGATGTGCAGATAAAATCGCTTCAAAATCAAAGCCCTGCGGCGTTTGCGCGCGAAAAAGACCGGCGCGATCTGCCGTGCCTGTCACCAATCCATCCGCCCCGCGCCACAGCGCATCGGTCACGGGCAGGGCGGGGGCTGCAGCGGGGTGGGTTTCCAGCGCTGATAAGACCCGCGCAATCACATCGCGGCTGACCAAGGGGCGCGCGCCATCATGGATCAACACGCGCGTCACGCCGCGCCCTGACAAAGCTTGCAGGCCCGCGCGCACCGAAGCCGCGCGGTCGGCCCCGCCCAGCACGATTTGGCCAGAAAACAGCGATTTGGCACGTTCCATATCAGCGGGATGCACAGTCAGCACCACCTCAAACCCCGCAAAGGCGGCGATGGTGTGGGCCATGACGGGCTGTCCCGCCAGCATTTGCCATTGCTTTGGCAGATCGCCCCCTGCGCGCAAACCGCGCCCTGCGGCGGTGATGATCACGGCTGTTGTCATGGCCACTCCCTTACGCCCTGCTTAACAGCAGGCAACGCAGGCGTCCACCGCGCGGAATTGCCCAAAAAACAGGCAATACAAATTATTCGGGCGAAAAATTATGCGCATTTCCTTGCGCGCGGGGCATAAGGGGCGCAAAACCCTTGGTATGATGCCCCGTCCTGCACCCAAAATCGCTGATATTGCCCTGACCTCGCCCGTGCTGCTGGCACCGATGGCGGGAATCACCGACTTGCCGTTTCGGCGGGTGGTGGCGGGTTTTGGCGCGGGGTTGGTCGTATCGGAAATGGTCGCCAGCCAAGAGGTGATGCAGGGCGGCGCGCTGGCCCGCTCGCGCGCGGAACTGGGGCTGCAAGACCACGCTACATCTGTGCAACTGGTCGGCCGCGATCCCTATTGGATGGGGGAAGCGGCCCGTTTTGTCGAAGCGAATGGCGCGCAAATCATTGATATCAATATGGGTTGCCCCGCCAAGCGCGTGACGCAAACGGGCGGCAACGGGGCCTGCGGCTCTGCCCTGATGCGCGAGCCTGATTTGGCACTGGCGATTATTGCGGCGGTGACGGCGGCGGTGCGCGTGCCTGTTACGCTGAAAATGCGGCTGGGGTGGGATGATACCAGCCATAATGCCCCAGATATTGCCGCGCGGGCGGCAGGCGCTGGGGTGTCGATGGTCACCATCCACGGGCGCACGCGCCAGCAGTTTTACAAAGGTGCAGCGAATTGGGCGGCCATTGCGCCAGTTAAGGCGGCGGTAACTATCCCCGTGATTGCCAACGGCGATATTACCTGTGGCACAAGCGCGGCAGATGCCCTTGCCCTATCGGGCGCCGATGGGGTTATGGTGGGGCGCGGGGCGCAAGGTGCGCCATGGCGTTTGGCGCAAATCGCGGCTGATCTGGCGGGCACAGTGCCCCCGAAAATCCCGCAAGGTATTGATCTGTATCACCTTATCTCTGCCCATTATCAGGCCATGCTTGCCCATTATGGCGCAGATTTGGGCCTGCGCGTGGCGCGCAAGCATTTGGGCTGGTATTTAGACGAGGCGGGCCGCCCCGATGCGCGCGACGCGATTTTGACGGCAACGCAGCCCACAGCCGTGCTGGAATTGCTGCGCATTGCGTTTTGTGAAGAACCCTTGGGCGAAGAACCCCAAAAGTCAGAGGTCGCGGCATGACCCCAACCACCGCCTCTGGCCTATGGGCCGCCTTGCCCCTGCCCGCCCTGATCATCGACGAGGGCGGGCGCATATCCGACGTCTCTCCCAGCGCCGAGATTTTCCTGAACCTGTCGCAGCGCGCGCTGGTTGGCCAGCCCTTGCTGGACAGGCTGTCTATTGATGCGCCGATGGAAGATGCGCTGGCGCGGGTGCGCCTGCATCAATCGCCCCTGGTCATCGCCGATGCCGAAGTCACCACGGGCGAGCGCGCGCCCCAAACCTGCGCGCTGCATCTGGCCCCAATGCAAGATATTGACGGCGCGGTTCTGATGATGATGGCCCCGCGCGATATTTCCGATCGTTTGGGCCATGCGATGCGGGTCACCTCGGCAGCAAAATCTGCCATTGGCATGGCGGAAATGCTGGCGCATGAAATTAAAAACCCCCTTGCAGGCATTTCGGGGGCGGCGCAACTGCTGGCCATGAACCTTGCGCCCGAAGATCTGGAAATGACCGATTTGATCGTGGAAGAAACGCGGCGCATTGTGAAATTGCTGGAACAGGTTGAACAGTTTGGCAATATCTCGCGCCCCGTTTTGCGCGCGGTGAACCTGCACGATGCGCTAGACCGCGCGCGCCGTTCCGCCCTTGTCGGCTTTGGCGCGAAAATGAAGATTATCGAAGACTACGATCCGTCTTTGCCCGCGACCTTTGCCGATGCCGATCAGTTGATGCAGGTGTTTTTGAACCTGCTTAAGAACGCAGCCGAGGCTGCTGGGCCAAAGGGCGGCAACATCCGCCTGCATACGTTTTACGATCATTCCTTGCGCCGCAAGCGCCGGGATGGCAGCCAAGCCGCCTTGCCCTTGCAAATTGAAATCATCGATGACGGCCCCGGCATTCCGCCCGATATTGCCGCCGATATATTTGAGCCGTTTGTTTCGGGCCGCGAAAATGGCACGGGCCTTGGCCTTGCGCTGGTGTCAAAAATTATCACCGATCACGAGGGTTGGATTTCGGTCGACAGCCACCCCGGGCGCACTGTGTTTCGCATTTCAATGCCGTTTGCGCCCGCAACTTTACAGGAGGCCAAATAAATGGACGGAACCGTTCTTGTCGCTGACGATGACCGCACCATCCGCACGGTGCTGACGCAAGCCCTGACCCGCGCGGGGTGCAAGGTGCACGCGACATCGTCCCTGATGACGCTTATGCGCTGGGTCGAGGAAGGCAAAGGCGATTTGGTGATTTCTGATGTGATCATGCCCGATGGCAACGGCCTGCACGCCTTGCCCAGTATTTCCAAACTGCGCCCCGGCCTGCCTGTGATTGTCATTTCGGCGCAAAACACCATTATGACGGCCATTCAGGCCGCCGAGGCCGAGGCGTTCGATTACCTGCCCAAACCCTTTGATCTGCCCGATTTGATGAAACGGTCGGCCCGCGCGCTGGAGATGAAGCGTTTTGCCCCAAAAGTGGCAGCCCCTGCGCGCGAGGCGGGCGATGATCTGCCGCTGGTGGGGCGCACGCCCGCGATGCAGGCGCTGTATCGGCTGGTCGCGCGCGTGATGAATGCCGATTTGTCGGTGCTAATCTCGGGCGAAACGGGCACGGGTAAGTCCCTGATCGCAAAGGCAATTCATGATTTTTCGGATCGGCGCAATCAGCCCTTTGTAGTAGCAGGTGCTGCCGATTTGGCGGGGCTGGACGGTATTTCTGCCCTGCTGGCGCGCGCCAAGGGCGGCAGCTTGCTGCTGGACGAGGTGGGCGATTTTGACGATGATGCGCAAGCCCGTTTGGTGCGGATGCTGGACGTGATGGCCGACCCGAACGCCCGCATTATGGCCACAAGCCAGACCGATTTACAGGCCAAAATGGAAAGCGGGGCTTTTCGTAAGGACTTGTATTATCGCCTTGGCGGCGTGCTCATTTCTGTCCCCCCTCTGCGCGAACGGGTCGAGGATATTCCCCTATTGGCGCAGCATTTTCTGGCCAAGAGCGAGCGTGACACAGGCACCGCCCGCCATCTTGCCCCTGCTGCGATGGAGGTGGTGCGCGCCCATCCGTGGCCTGGTAATGTGCGGCAATTGGAAAATGTGCTTAAACGCCTGCAAGTGACCGCGTCCGAGCCTGAAATAACCAAATCTGAATTGGATAATGCCATGGGTGGCGCGCAGGCCTTGCCCAGCCCGCGCAGCGGCGGCGTGATTGAAGGGGAAAAACTGTCGGCTTCTGTGGCGCGCCACCTCAAGCGATATTTTGATTTGCACAATGGTCAGCTGCCACCAAACGGGGTTTACGACCGCATTTTGCGCGAAATCGAGGTGCCTTTGATTGAAATCGCACTGGATGCCACGGCGGGCAACCAAGCAAAATGTGCCGATCTTTTGGGAATCAACCGCAATACCTTGCGTAAAAAGATCACCGAACTGGATATTTCCGTGACAAGGCGCCGCAAGCTGATGTAAAAGCGCCACAGGACGTGGCGCATGGGTGACTCTGCCCAGAACCGCCATTTGGGGAATATTGGGGTAGGGCGTGAACGGCGCTTTTCGAAGCACGATAGGAATAAGGCTGTCGCGCTGGCGTCGCAGCAGGCAACTGCGCAGCTCTGCGGCGGTGGCGCTGATTTTGCTTGGGCCGCTGCTCGCGGGATTAACCTTTTTGGCGCTGGGGCCGTTCGCGCTGTCGGCGGGGTCGGATGCGCTGCGCTTGGTGCTGCTGGCCGATATGATCTATGTCTTGATTGTGGCCGCCACAGTGGCCGCGCGCGTGGCGCAAACGGTGGCGGCGCGGCGGCGCAATTCGGCAGGATCGAAACTGCATTTGCGCCTGACGGGGGTATTTGGGCTGGTGGCCCTTGTGCCCACGGTTTTGGTTGCAGTTTTTGCCGTGCTGACGCTGAACATCGGGCTAGAGGGGTGGTTTTCGCAGCGGGTGCGCGATGTGGTGGGATCGTCGCTGGCCGCGGCCACCGCCTATGACGCCGACCAAACCAGCGCGTTGCGCCAAGATGCCAGCGCCTTTGCCGCCAGCCTGAACGGCGCGCGCCGCGATAAGCGTTTACAGGCCGATACCCAAGTGCGCGATGCCTTGGGCCAACTGTTGCCGCAAGTGCAGCGCGGCCTTTCTGAAGTCTATTTCATCGATGGCGCAGGCACGATTCGCGCACGCGGGCCGCGCAGTTATTTGTTCGGATATGAACAGCTTAGCCCCAGTGATTTCAGCGCGGCCAATGCGGGCGAGATCGTGATTGTGCAAGATTGGCCGCAAAACGAAATGCGCGCGCTGATCCGCCTGACCGAATTTGCCGACCGCTATTTGTACATCACCCGCATTGTCGATGGGCGCATATTGCAGCTTTTGGACGAAGCGCAAGAAAATGTGCGCCTGTATCAGCAATTGGAAGAAGATCGTGGCCGCGTTTTGTTCAATTTCGGCCTGATCTATATCGGCTTTGCAATTCTTCTGGTGCTTGCGGCGGTCTGGATGGGGATGTGGTTTGCCGAACGCCTGTCGCGCCCTGTGGGGCGGTTGGCGCTGGCGGCTGAACGCGTGGGCCGTGGCGATTTGGAGGTGCAAGTCACCGAAGAGCAGGGAGATGATGAAATTGCCACCTTTGGCCGCGTTTTTAACCAAATGACGCGGCAGTTAAAGGCGCAGCGCGATGATTTGCGCGCCACAAATGCGATCACCGAAGAACGCCGCAGACTGTTTGATTCGGTTCTGTCCTCGGTCACCGCAGGGGTGATTGGGCTAAACGATGCGGGGGCGATTGATTTCGCCAACCCTGCCGCGTTGTTCCTGTTGGATTTGCCGGGCGATCAGCACGGCCAAAACCTTGCCCTTGCCGTGCCAGAATTTGGCCCCCTGCTGGACAGGCTGGTCGATGGCGGCGGCAGCGCCCTGCAAGAAGAGGTGCGCCTGACGCGGCGCGGCAAATTAGAAAGCCTTTTGGTGCGCATGAGCAAACGGCGCGGGGCCACAGGCGGGCTAGAGGGGTTTGTGGTGGCCTTTGATGATGTGACCGAACTGGTGTCGGCCCAGCGTATGGCCGCATGGGGCGATGTGGCGCGGCGCATCGCGCACGAGATTAAAAACCCGCTGACCCCAATTCAGCTTTCGGCAGAACGGATCAAACGCAAGTTCCTGCCCCAAGTGCAAGATACCGCCGATCTAACCCAATTGACCGAAGTGATTGTGCGCCAAACCAATGATCTGCGCCGCATTGTGGATGAGTTTTCGCGCTTTGCCCGTATGCCCGAACCCGATCGGCGCGCACAAGATATTGGCGCGCTGTTGCGGGCGGCGGTGCTTTTGCAAGAGAACGGCCAACCCTCGGTGCGCTTTGTGAAAGCCATTCCGCCTGCGCCCCTTTTGCTGGAAATTGACGGCACGATGATTGGCCAAGCGCTGACAAATCTGTTGAAGAACTCTGGCGAAGCGATTGATGAATACAAAGAAAAGACCGCGCCAGACCATAAGGGCGAAATCCATGTCGCCCTGACGCAGGGCCGCGGCCGCGTGCAAATTACCATTGCAGATAATGGCGCAGGCCTGCCTGAAGACCGCTCGCGCCTGTTCGAGCCCTATATGACAACGCGCGCAAAAGGCACGGGTCTGGGCCTGCCGATTGTGAAGAAAATCATCGAAGAACATGGCGGCACTTTGGCTTTGACCGATGCTGTGCCCTTTGCCGGGGCTGCTCATACAGGGGCGCTGGCCACCATCACGCTGCCCTACGCCGCCACATTACAGACCAAGGAGCACGACCAACCATGAGCATTTTGATCGTTGATGATGAAAAAGACATCCGCGAACTTGTGGGCGATATCCTGCGCGAAGAAGGGTTCGCCGTGCGCCTTGCCGCCAATTCGGACGAGTGTATGGCGCAGATCAACACCGATGCGCCCAGCCTTTTGATCTTGGATATTTGGTTGAAAGACAGCCGTATGGATGGGATCGATATTCTAAAATCTGTGCGCCGCGATAACCCCGATATTCCTGTGGTGATCATTTCGGGCCATGGCAATATTGAAATTGCGGTCGCGGCCATCAAACAGGGCGCGTATGATTTTATCGAAAAACCCTTTAATATCGACCAGTTGATGGTTGTTGTGACGCGGGCGATGGAAACATCGCGCCTGCGCCGCGAGAATGCCGATTTGCGCAAACGCGAAGTGACCAGCAGCGATATGCTGGGCAATTCGGCTGCGGTAAAGGGGCTAAAGGCGCAATTGGACAAGGTGACCAAAACCAATTCGCGCGTGATGCTGACAGGGCCGTCGGGCGCGGGCAAGGAAACCGCCGCGCGCTATATTCATGCGAATTCAAACCGCGCAAGCGCGCCGTTTTTGGCTGTGTCCAGCGCCACAGTTGAACCTGAACGCATGGAAGAAGTGCTGTTTGGCCGCGAGGTTGGTGGTCGTGATGGGGGTGGGCGCGGTGTGGAACGCGGCGCTTTGGAAGAGGCGCATGGCGGCGTGATCTACTTTAACGAAGTAGCCGATATGCCTTTGGTAACACAGGGGAAAATCCTGCGCGTTCTGACCGATCAGCAATTCACCCGTGTGGGTGGCACCGATAAGGTGCGGGTGGATTTGCGGGTCATATCCTCGACCACGCGCGATTTGCGCAGCGAAATTGCCGCAGGCCGCTTTCGCCAAGAATTGTTTGATCGCCTGAATGTGGTGCCCATCGCCGTGCCGCCGCTGTCTGATCGGCGCGAAGATATTCCAGAACTGACGCGCCATTTCATCGCCCAATTGAACCGCGCCCAAGGCCTGCCTTTGCGCGAGTTGACGCCCGAGGCCGAGGCGCTGCTGCAAACCATGCTGTGGCAGGGCAATGTGCGCCAGTTGCGCAATGTGATCGAGCGTGTGCTGATCCTAGGCGAAGGTACAGGCGCGATTGAGGCGCGCGAATTTCCTGGCCAAGAGATGGCGGCAGACCAATCGGGGCGGATGATTTTGGGCGGGACTGTGGCCATACTGCCCCTGCGCGAGGCGCGCGAAGTGTTTGAACGCGAATATCTGCTGGCGCAGATCAACCGCTTTGGCGGCAATATCAGCCGCACCGCAGGCTTTGTTGGGATGGAGCGGTCTGCCCTGCACCGCAAGCTGAAATCGCTGGGCGTTGTTTCGCCCGCCAAAGGCAGTGACGACGAGGAAGATGAATAAACCGTGTCTTTTAATGCGCAGCCCGCATTTTCCCGCTCAAGCCGCTGATTTTGTGCTGGAATCGGCCTGCCTTTCGCGCCATAGTCACACGAATGTGCTGCCGCTTTGATCACGGCAGAAACTTATGTGATTTTTGCCAGTTCGGGCGCACCCGTTGGCAGGGTTGCAACGACGAAAAACAATAACAATGGAAATAGCCATGGCCGCCGACAAACAAAACCTGCAAGACGCCTTCCTGAACCATGTACGCAAATCTAAGCAGCCCGTCACGATTTTTCTGATCAACGGGGTTAAATTGCAAGGCGCGATCACGTGGTTTGACAATTTCTGCCTGCTGCTGCGCCGCGATGGGCAATCGCAATTGGTGTATAAACACGCGATTTCCACCATTATGCCGGGCGGGCCTGTAAACCTATATGAAGGGGAAGAGTAATCTCCCAAAGGATTGACAGCACTGGCAACCTGATTGGCATTGCCACCACTGCCGAGCCGCAGCGCGCCTATGTGCTGTGCCCAGATGTGAAGTCGGCCCCCCGCCGCCGCTTGGTCGATAACGCCTATGCCGAGGCGTTGGGCCTGGCAGCGGCCTTGCCTAAGATTGTGGTCGCAGGCGGGCAGATTGTGCGTCTGCCCAAGCCCGTGCCCGCCACGTTGTTCGGCTCTGGTAAGGTGGCCGAATTGGCCGAAGTCTTTGCCTCTGAAAAGGTGGCGTTGGTGCTGATTGACGGCGCAGTGACCCCGGTGCAGCAGCGCAATTTGGAAAAGGCTTGGAAGGTCAAGATATTAGACCGAATGGGCCTGATCCTTGAGGTATTCGCCGACCGCGCCCGCACCCGCGAAGGGGTGCTGCAAGTGGAACTGGCGCAGCTGGCCTATCAGCGCACACGCCTGGTGCGCGCGTGGACGCACCTAGAACGCCAGCGCGGTGGATTTGGCTTTGTTGGCGGGCCGGGCGAGACGCAAAAGGAATCAGATCGCCGCGCCATTGATCTGCAACTGATCCG
>CAMAWZ010000026.1 GCA_945861995.1 Pseudorhodobacter antarcticus | reverse complement strand
TGGGAACTCGCCGATCAGATAGAGGCGGAGGCAGAGGAATAAGAAAAGGCGGGGTTTCCCCCGCCTTTTGATTCGCTAGGGCAGGCTTACACAGCCTTCTTGATCGCGTCGATCAAATCTGTCCGCTCCCAGCTAAAGCCGCCGTCGGCCTCTGGCGGGCGGCCAAAGTGGCCGTAGGCGCTGGTGCGGGCATAGATCGGCTTGGTCAGACCCAACTGCGTGCGAATGCCGCGCGGGGTTAGATCCATCGCAGTGGATACGGCGCGTTCAATCGCTGCATCTTCCACTTGGCCCGTCCCGTGCGTGTCGACGTAAATCGACAAGGGTTTCGCCACACCAATGGCATAAGAAATCTGGATCGTGCAGCGATCTGCAAGGCCCGCCGCCACCACATTCTTGGCCAAATAGCGCGCGGCATAGGCCGCACTGCGGTCAACCTTGGTTGGATCCTTGCCCGAAAACGCGCCGCCGCCATGCGGGGCCGCGCCGCCGTAGGTGTCCACAATGATTTTCCGCCCCGTCAGGCCCGCGTCACCATCAGGCCCGCCGATCACAAACGTGCCCGTTGGGTTTACATGCCATTCGGTTTTCTTGGTGATCCAGCCTTCGGGCAAAATTTCGCGGATGTAGGGCTCTACAATGCCGCGAATTACCTTGGAGGTCTGCCGCTTGGACGTGTGCTGCGTGGACAGCACAATCGAGGTCACTTCGACAGGCTTGCCATCTACATAGCGCAGCGACAATTGGCTTTTCGCATCTGGCCCAAGCGTCGGCTCTTTGCCCGATTTGCGCACTTCGGCAAGGCGGCGCAAAATAGCATGGGCGTATTGAATGGGGGCGGGCATCAGTTCGGGCGTTTCGCGGCACGCATAGCCGAACATGATCCCCTGATCGCCTGCGCCGTCACGGTCCACGCCTTGGGCGATATGGGCCGATTGTTCATGCAAGTAATTGTGAACCTTGATCTTTTCCCAGTGGAATTTCTTTTGCTCGTATCCAATGTCGCGCACGCAATCGCGCACGATGGCCTCGACACGCTCGACCATGGCTTTGGTTGCCTCTTTACTGGACAACCCCACTTCTCCGCCCACAACCACGCGGTTGGTGGTGGCAAATGTTTCGCAGGCCACGCGCGCGTTAGGCTCGGCGGTCAGGAAAGCGTCCAGCACTGCATCCGAGACGCGGTCGCATAATTTGTCGGGATGCCCTTCGGAAACGGATTCCGAGGTGAAGGTGTAGTCTTGTCTACTCATGGGGGTCTTGCTCCAATACATACTCTGCGCACGTCAGGAAGCCGTTGTGCCAGATGACCCCCCGCTAAGGGCATTTGCGCCTTACGTCAATATCTGACGCGTTTGGGCCGCAAAAACGCCAGCGCAAAGCCGCCCAGCAGTAACAAAAGCAGCGGGGCTTCGCCAAAACGGGCATAGGTCGGCGCGGGCAAGGCGCTGGGCAAAGCGATGTCCAAATGCGCCTCTTGCCCAAAGGGCAACTCTGCGCGCAAACGCCCGCGCGCATCAAACACGGCCGTCACCCCCGTATTGGCCACGCGAACCATAGGCAGGCCCTGCTCAATGGCGCGCAGACGCGACTGTTCGGCGTGTTGGAACGGGCCTGTCAGCGTGCCGAACCATGCGTCATTGGTCACATGCAGCAGCCAGTCGGGGCGGGTATCTGTGCGCAAATCTTGTGGAAAGACCGCCTCGTAGCAAATCAGCGGCAGAAATTTTCCGCCAGCCGTGCCCAGATCGATAATCGCAGGGCCAGCCCCTGCCGTATAGCCTTTGCCCAGTTGTGACGCAAAGGCAGTCAGACCAAACCAGTTATACATAAAATCGCCAAAGGGGATGTATTCGCCAAAAGGCACCAGATGGTGCTTGTCATACAGCGCCGCATCCTTGCCTGCGGTATTCAGCACCGAAAGACTGTTGTAACTGCGATCCCCCTCGACCCGCTGGCGGCCATAGATCAGCGTAGCCCCATTTGCAGCGCGGGCCATATCTGCGGTGATCCCATCGTTTTGCTCCTGCAAATAGGGCAGGGCCGTTTCAGGCCAAATCACGATATTGGGCCGTGGCGCGGCGCTGGTTGCGCGGATCAAGCGATCATAGAACACCTGCGCCTGTGCTGCATCCCACTTCAGCGATTGTTCGGCATTGGGCTGCACAAGGCGCATGGTAAAGTCCGTGTCTGCAGGCATCGGTTGGTTCAGCGTCCAAACCCCGCCCGCCCAAAACACGGCTAAACCCAAAGCCGCAGCCCCGCGACCCCAGATTTTGCCCGCAGCCAATCCCATCGCCAAGGCGGTGGTCAGCAACGTAAGCCCACTGGGCCCAACATATGCCGCAAACTGCGATACGGGTGTATCAATCCAGATATGACCCAGCAGCGCCCACGGAAAGCCTGTCAGCACATAACCCCGCGCCAGTTCCGCCCCCGCCAGCAAAACCGCCAGCGCAATTGCAGGGCGCGGCAAGTACATTGCGGCCCAAGCCGCCAGCGCCCAAAATAGCGCAAGACCAAATCCCATAATCAGCAGCGCAAAGGGTGCCATCCACGCATAGGTATCTGCCTCGACCAAAAAGGGCGAGATTAGCCAAGATAGCGAGGCGCAGAAATACCCCGCCCCGCCCATCCACGCTGCAAAGGCGGCAAAGCGCGGCGTTTTGACCTGCGCCAAAATCAACATAAACAACACCGCGAGCGCGGGCAGCGATAGATACCACAGATAAAATGGCGCTTGACCAGATGCCGCAATGACGCCCGCAGCAAAACTGGACAAACCGAGCCGCCAGCGCGAAATTTGCGGCCGCCGCGCCATTACTTGCCCCCGATCCCAACATCTGCGGCTTGCTCGTTGCTGGTCTTGGCCGCGCCAAAGCCAGGTAACCGAACGCGCAGGCGTTTTATGCGGCGCGGATCGGCATCAATCACTTCAAATTCTGCGCCGCTTTCATGGGGAACAATTTCGCCCCGCACAGGCACGCGCCCCACACGCACAAAGACCAACCCGCCCAAAGTATCGATGTCATCATCATCATCGCCAGATCGCAGCGTCATGCCGATTTCCGCCTCGAACTCCTCTAGGGGCGCGGTGGATTGGGCGATATAAACGCCCTCTTTTTCCTGTTTCCACAGCACGCCTTCGTCTTCGTCATGCTCGTCTTCAATTTCGCCAATGACTGTTTCGATCAGGTCTTCGATAGTGACCAACCCGTCGACCCCGCCGTATTCATCAATCACCAGCGCCATATGCACGCGGTCGCGCTGCATCTTTTGCAGCAAAACGGCTGCGGGCATCGAAGGCGGGGCATAAAGGACGGGGCGCAGCAATTTGCGCAGACTAAACCGCCCCCCCGCGCCAAACCCGTATTGCAGCGCCAAATCTTTCAGCAAAACAAGACCTTGTGGATGATCAAGCGTGCCTTTGTAGACCGGCAGACGCGAAAATCCGTGGGTGCGAAACGCCTCGACCAAGGCATCTTTATCAATGTCTAGGGGCACGGCGGCGATATCGGCTTTGGGTATGGATACATCATCCACGCGCAGGCGGCGCAGGTTAGATAGGCCCAGTTGCGCCATGTTTGGCCCCGCATCTGGTGTTCCAGCAAGGGGGCTTGCAGGAAGGGTATCATCCTTGCTGCCCCCTCCCAGCGCCCCAAAGATACGGCCCAAAATCCCGCGTCCCTGCGCCTCGGTACTTGATCCTTCGTCGTCTGCCGAACTGCCTAAAGCGTCGCTGCTACTGCCCATTTGTCCTTGTCCAAAAACTGCTGTCCCAAAACTGCTGTCCCGAATTTTTCCGTCACGGTGTCGTCACGGCCCTAGATATTCGGCTGCATCATAAGGGTTCGGCAGACCCAGCCGCGCCATGACGCGCGCCTCGACTGCCTCCATCAAATCGCCGTCAGATTCCTTTATATGGTCAAAACCTAAAATATGCAAAACACCATGTGCGATCAGATGAGCGGCATGATGCGTCAGCGGTTTTCCTCCTGCCAGCGCCTCGGCCTGGCAGGTGTCAAAGGCAATTGCTATGTCACCCAAGTGATCGGGGTCACCCGAATCGCCCGCCTGCGGCAAATCGGGCATTTCCCCTGCTATTGCCGCGCCGCGCTCGTCGGACGGCCAACTTAGAACATTGGTCGGCGTCGGTTTGCCGCGAAAATCGGCGTTCAGCGCGGCGATTCGGGCATCATCGCAGCCCATAACGCACAAGGCAAACCCCGCCACAGGCAGCCCAAGTTCGGCGAATGTCGCAAGGGCAGCGCGCTGGGCTAACTCTTGCAGCCCCGCGCTTTCCCACCTTATGTCTTCGATGACAACTTCAACAAAATCTTCCATGCCGCTTCTTAGCCCGTGTTGGCTGCGGCCTCAACTGGGCTGTGCTTCGTCGGATTCGTAGGCTTCGATAATGCGGGCGACAAGGGGGTGACGCACCACATCCTTCGACGTGAAATAGTTAAAGGTCACGCCTTTGACACCCTTCAAAATCCGTTCTGCCTCGGCCAGACCCGACGGCACACCGCGCGGCAAATCGACTTGGCTGCGATCGCCCGTAATCACCATACGGCTGCCTTGGCCAAGACGGGTCAGAAACATCTTCATCTGCATCGCCGTCGCATTCTGCGCCTCGTCCAGCACAATAAACGCATTAGACAGCGTGCGCCCGCGCATAAAGGCCAAGGGTGCGATTTCGATGCGCTTGTCCTCCATCAACTTTGCCATCTGCTTTTGCGGCAAAAAGTCGTTCAGCGCATCGTAAAGGGGCTGCATATAAGGGTCGATCTTTTCCTTCATATCGCCAGGAAGAAAGCCAAGCCGCTCGCCCGCCTCAACTGCGGGGCGCGACAGGATTATTTTTTCCACAGCGCCCGATACCAGCATGGTCACGCCTACAGCCACAGCAAGATAGGTTTTGCCCGTGCCCGCAGGGCCAATGCCAAAGCCCAATTCATTGGCAAACAGGTTGGCGACATAGGTTTTCTGCGCCTCGGTGCGCGGCTCGACAGGCTTTTTGCGAGTGCGCAGTTCCACGCCGCCGCCCCCTGTAAACATCTCGATCTGCTCGCCGCCTTCGGGTATTAGAACATCTGGCAAGGGCTTTCCCATGCGCATCGCGCCATCAATATCGCCCGCCTGCACCTCGCGCCCCGATTCGAGCCGCGCATACAGACCGCGCAACACGGCTGATGCCTGTTCCCTAGCGCCCTTGTCGCCAATCACCGCCAGCCGATTTCCCCGTCTTAAGATATGCACCCCAGCCTGATGTTCGATCTGCGCCAAGTTGCGGTCAAATTCGCCGCAAAGGCTGATCAGAAGTCGGTTATCAGGAAATTCGAGAAGGGTTTCCACCAGATCCTCGGGGGCTTTCGGGGGGGTCAGCGCGCTGATGCCCAAGTGCGTCTCCTTTATGGGTTATGGGGCGGCATGAACAAACTGTGTGGCCACGCGTCCCCGCGTGCAAGAGTTATTTCGCGCGATCCGCTACATTTTGATGACAAAGCGCCGCGAGCGCCATGATATTGCGCAGCACGGCCCAAAAAGGACAAATGGCCGCATCTGTGCAGATGCGGCCACCCCATAATCTAGCGGCGTGATCAATACCCGCCGACGTTGCCCACTGTTCCCTTGATCCAATCGCCGCGGTCGCTGCGGCCATCGGTTTGGTAATTTCCCAGCACCGTGCCGGGTGGGTAGGCATTGTTGCAAATTGGCAGGCCCGAAACAGGGTCAAATCTGCGGCCCGAATATCCTTCGATACCATCGTCAATCAACCAGCCTTGGCAACCATCAGGATCATAAACAATCGCGGCCTCGCCGTCGCGCAGCACACCGCCGTCAATAAACCCGCGATCCATAGGAGCCGCGATGACCGAGTTAGGGCCTCCATTAGGGCCAAAGGTGCCAACGCCGCCACAGGCCGTCAGCGTCAGCGTGGCCAAGGCCAGCATCCCAAACCGAACGAGGTTCCCGCGCGAGTTTTCAATTATCTTTGTCATATCCATCACCACCGATAGCACACGATTTCAACGCGGCGGTTGCGCGCCATGTTATGGGCCGAATCGTTTGGCGCAACGGGTTGACGCTCGCCAAAGCCGATTTCGCGTTCAACCATTGCCCCAACCGACCGCGCCACATCCGCAACGGCGCGGGCGCGGCGCTGCGATAAGCTGATGTTGTATTCATCTGATGCGCGCGAATCGGTATGGCCATAAACCGCATAGCCAAAAGCGCCCGCGCTTTGGAAAAACTGCTGCAAATAGGTACGGCCATGACGCGAAAGATGCGCCGAATCGGTTGCGAACAGCTGATCCGTGTTTTGAACAAGGCAGGTGTTGCGCTTGATGCAAACAGGCTTGCCCGTTTTGGGATGAACGCGGTCTAGCATATAGCCTTCGACCCCGCCGTCCGCCCACCAATGCATACAGCCATCACTGTCAACCCATATGCCCCATTGGATTTTTCCCGCCACCTGCGGCGCGTTTTGCGCAGTGGCTTGGCCCAAGTACCCAACAGCAAACATCAGGGCCAAAACGGCAACTAAAGTATTTTTCATTACGGAAAGTTTTGGCACTTTCACTCCCCCCACACGCTCGCAGCTGCGTGGATCGTTTTTCAGCCATGCCCGCAGCGTTGTAAAGCGGATTCTGGTTCAATCAGGGGGTGCGCGCCGCAATGTTGCCACATTTCGCGGCCCCCGCGCTTTTGCGCGTTAGGACTGTTTCGAACGCGCGAATGCCACCCGCGCCAGCTTAGCCAATCCTTTGACCTTTCAGCGAATTTGTGACCGAAGCGGTGATCTTTACCCGCACCAATTCGCCAATTTTGCCCGCAGGGTCGATGACATGCACGGCATGAAGGTGGTCAGACTTGCCCACCAATTGCGCGTCCAGCCTGCCTGCCTTTTCATATAAAACGCCCACTTCGCGGCCCACCATCGCGGCCTGCAGCGCGTATTGCTGACTGGACAGCAGCGCTTGCATTTCTTGCAAACGTGCATCGGCAACATCATTGTCCACCTCTGCTTTTTCGGCGGCGGGCGTGCCGGGGCGGGCCGAGTATTTGAACGAATAGGCCGCGCCAAAGCGCACTTGCCGTATCAAATCCATCGTCGCGGCATGGTCGCTGTCCGTCTCGCCTGGAAAGCCTGCGATGAAATCGGACGATAGCAGAATATCGGGCCTTGCGGCGCGGATACGTTCGATCTGGCGCAGATACTGCTCGGCAGTGTGCTTGCGGTTCATCGCCTTTAGGATTTTGTCCGAACCCGACTGCACGGGCAGGTGCAGATAAGGCATCAATTGCGGCACCTCGCCATGAGCTTCGATCAGATCGTCACCCATGTCATTTGGATGAGACGTCGTATAGCGAATGCGTAAGAGCCCGTCGATTTTGGCAAGCGCGCGGATCAACCCAGCCAGCGTTAAATCCCCCTGCGCCCCTGCGCCGTGCCCTGCGCCATGCCCCGCGCCGTGATAGGCGTTTACATTCTGCCCCAGCAACGTGATGTCGCGCACGCCGCGTTCTACCAGCGCGCGCGCCTCATCCAAGATGCGCGCGGCGGGACGCGATACTTCTGACCCGCGTGTATAGGGCACCACACAAAAGGCGCAAAATTTATCGCAGCCTTCTTGCACCGTCAAAAACGCCATCGGCCCCCGCGCGGCGCGCGCCTTTGGCAGATTGTCGAATTTATCTTCGGCGGGAAAATCAGTATCCAGTTGCTGCGTGTGCCCTGCCAGCGCTGCGCGCGCCATCGCGGGCAGGCGGTGATAGGCTTGCGGCCCAACCACCACATCCACTTGCGGCGCGCGGCGCAAAATTTCGGCCCCTTCGGCCTGCGCGACGCAGCCAGCCACGCCAATTTTCAAATCTGGCTTATCCTTTTTCAGTTTGCGCAAACGGCCCAAATCTGAATACAGCTTTTCGCTGGCTTTTTCGCGGATATGGCAGGTGTTGATCAGCACCATGTCGGCGGCCTCGGCGCTGTCCACCTGCGTGTAGCCATCGCTGCCCATCGCCTCGGCCATCCGCTCGCTGTCATAGACATTCATCTGGCAGCCATAGGTTTTGATGAACAGCTTTTTGCCCTGCCCATTTGGGGTGGGCGCAGCGGAAATGGTTTCGGTTTTCATACTGGTCATCTGGGCGGCCCCTTTGGCAATGGGCAGGCTTTACACGCTTTGCCCCCTCTCCTGCAACGTCCACCTGTAAAGGGCTTGCCAAATCGGGCGCATTAACTCCATCTTGATCCGGTCGCGCGATGGTTGCAGGCAAAAGGGATTCGGTATGCGCTACCCCAACTTTGATCAGTTTCTGGCCGCAGAAAAGGCAAGCTTGGCCAAAGGCCCTGTGGCGTTGATTCTGGCCGAAGACGATGTCGAGGTGGACACAACCTTGCGTCACCATTTGGACATCGGCTTTGCGCCCGTGATCCTGCTGGCCGCGCCGCAGTTGGAACTGCCTGCCGAGTTAGAGGCGAAAATTGCCCGCGTTGACACGCAGGTCTTCGAGACTGGCATTTTGCAGCGCATGGTCAACGCTCTCATCGCCGCCGCGCCCAGCACTTGGGTATTTTACTGTTATAATGCGGAATATCTGTTCTTTCCCTTCCTTGAGCAGCGCAAAGTGGGCGAGATGTTGGCCTTTCAGATGGAAGAGCGGCGTGAGGCGGTCATCAGCTATGTTATTGACATTTATGCCGAAAATCTAACAGATCACCCCAACGCAGTGTCGCTTGATACGGCGCATCTCGACAAGACGGGCTATTATGCGCTGGCGCGTGAAGACGCTGAGAACAATTGGGCGCACCGCGAACGCCAGCTAGATTTCTTCGGCGGCCTGCGCTGGCGGTTCGAAGAATATGTGCCGTGGACACGCCGCCGTATCGATCGTATTGCCCTGTTTCGCGCCAAGCTTGGCCTGACCCTGCGCGATGATTTCACCCTCTCGGACGAGGAAATGAACACTTACGCCTGCCCTTGGCATAACAATTTGACAACGGCCATAGCGTCTTTCCGCACTGCCAAAGCCTTGCGTGCCAATCCCGGATCGCGTTTTGCCATCAACACCTATATTTGGCAAAATTCCACGCCTTTTGATTGGCACAGCCAGCAGTTGATGGATTTAGGTTTGATGGAACCGGGGCAGTGGTTTTGACTGCGCGACCCGCGCGCACCATTTGATGCTTGCAATCTTGTGGCGGGTCGGGTCTGGTAAGACAAAGTTACGGGTCATGGCCTGAATAGGGCCGTGGCCTTCTTGTTTGAAAATTGTCCCAAAGTTCGGGCAAATGGCTGGGAAAATATGGAAAAGATTCCAATGACACGGCGCGGCTTTGTGGCGCTGGACGAAGAGTTAAAGCATTTAAAATTATACGAACGCCCCGCGATCATCCGCGCCATATCCGAGGCGCGCGAGCATGGCGATTTGTCCGAAAATGCCGAATATCATTCGGCGCGCGAGAAACAAAGTTTCATCGAAGGCCGCATTAAAGAGCTAGAGGCGACGATCAGCCTTGCCGAAGTGATCGATCCGTCCAAACTGTCGGGCGCGATCAAATTTGGCGCGACGGTGGCTTTGGTTGACGAAGACAATGGCGAGGAGAAGACCTATCAAATCGTCGGCGAAAGCGAGGCGGATATCGAAAAGAACCTGCTGAACATTCGCTCGCCCTTGGCCCGCGCCCTGATTGGCAAGGAAAAGGGCGATTCGGTCGATGTCACCACGCCCGGTGGCAAACGCAGTTACGAGATCATTGCGATTACCTATCAATAAATGGCCCTTAGCCGCAAACCTTGGCAGATGACTTGTGTGGCAGATAAAGTGCGATGAAAAAGGTTAAAGTTCGGCCTCTTGATTTGGGGAAATACCCCTCGCGTTTGCGCGTCAAGCCTTTGGCCTATATGGCTGAATGGGTGGCTGTTGCCTTGGCTGTCACTTGGGTAGGCGCTGTGCTCAGCTATGCGCCCGCAGACGGCTCGCCTCCGTCAACCCTGATGACGCTGGTGCTGCTTTTTGTGCCAATAACTCTTATTTTCGGGGTGCTCGTCACCCTGCGGTCGGTGCGTGCCTTGCGCAGCGAGGCGGCGCGGCTCCAGGCTTCGGTTGATGCAATGCGCAAGGCGTTTTTGTCAGGGCAAAGCCAGATTGACCCCGCGATGCAGCCCTCAGTTGCCCGTAAACTGGACGAGATTGCCCAGCAAACCCAGCAAACTCAGGCGACGTTGGCAAATATTGCGGCCAAAGTCAGCAAAGGCGCGGATGCTGGCCGCACGGGTGCCCGCAGGGTTCCAACGCCAAAGGCCTTGATGCCGCCCGAAGAGCCGGCCCTTGCCCTTGGCGCGCAGCCTGATCCAGCAGGCCTACCCCTGACGGTGGACGAGTTTATTCGCGCGATGAACTTTCCTGATGGCCCCGATGATACGGAAGGTTTTGCGGCGATGCGCGCGGCCTTGTCCAACCGCGATATCGCCAAACTGATCCGCGCGGCACAAACATTGCTCAAGATGCTGGCCCAAGATGGCATCTATATGGATGACCTAAAGCATGATCCCGCAGCGCCCAACGCTTGGCGGCTGTTTGCCAAGGGCGCGCGCGGGCGCGCTGTTGCGGCTTTGGGCGGGGTGCGTGATCGCTCTGCACTTGCGCTCAGTGTGGGGCGGTTGCGCAATGATCCGGTCTACCGCGATGCGGCGCACCACTTTTTGCGCGCGTTTGACCGTTGTCTTACCGAATTTGAACCCAGTGCCGAAGACGCAGATTTGGCCGCATTGGCAGGCACCCGCACTGCGCGGGCCTTTATGCTGCTGGGCCGTGTGCTTGGCACGTTTGACTAAAGCCTGCGCTGCATACGCACTGTGCTGTCAAACCCAAATATCAGGCGCAGCAACCCAATTTTACGCTCGCTTTGCACAGTAAATCCGTGACGCTGGTAAAACCCGCGCGCGCGCCAATTGCTGCCTGCTACATCCAACTGCACCGCGTCAAAGCCTTGCGCGCGGGCATAGGAAATGACTGCCTCCAGCAGCGCCGCGCCTATGCCTTTGCCCCGCGCGCGCGCTTGCACCGAAAACCCGTCGATCATCAGCGCGCCGACATCGGGGTCATTGTTGCCCACCATCATCAACAGTTTTAGCCGCCACAGCCCGCGCAACGAGCCGTAAACTGCGCCAAAATCTTGCGCAGTGCCGCCCGCAAATGTGCCCGCTTCGCTGTGCAGTCCGATAATGCCGAGCAGGCTGTTATCGTGCACAATGGCAAAGCATTGATCGAGCCGCATCACGCGGCGCAGATAGCTTTGCGCGCGGGCAGGGGGGCCCATCACGGGCCCAAGCTTGCCGCCAAAGGCCTGCCAATACAAATCCGCTGCCGCCGCGCGAAAGGGTTCGGGCAGGCCATGCAACACCTGAAAGCTCACAGCGCAGCCTCCAAAACATCGGCAAATCCAGCGCCCAGTATCCAACCCTCTTCGCGGGCATCTGGATACGGCAAGGCCAGCATCTGAGCCCAAACATCGGGCGGCTGTCGTAGCATCGCGCGGGCCAAAAGCTGCACTTGCACGGCGTCTTTGATCGCCCTGCTCAATGCCACCTCTCGCGCCACCGCTTTGGCCAAAATCGAAGGGTAAACTTCCGCCAACACCACATCGGTTAGGCTTTCGTCAAAGGGCCAAACACTGACCCCATTCAGCCCCGACAGCCGCGAAATCATCGGCAGTCCCATCAGGGCCTGACTGCCCACGCTGCCAGTTGTATACAGCTTCCAGACGGGCTGGGCGCTGGGAATCGCGCGGTCAATGGCGCGGCGCTCGGCAAAAGGCAGTGCGCTGTAATCCACAGTCTTGCGCGCAGGCAAATGGGGCGCATCCCGCCCTGCAGGGCGGCCCCAAAAAGGGCCGATGCCAAAGCGCGCGTTGATGTCATTTGCCACATCAAAGCGGTTATTGGCATTGCTGTCACTATCGGTAATGACACCTTGCAAAAACCGCCACACCGCGCGGGCATCGGCCTGCCCCGTCAGCGCATGGGCAAATCCGCGCGGATAGGCAAAGGGAAAATCGCAGCCCATCAGCAGGCGCGCGCCCTGCGTTTGTGCGCCATTGATCTGCCCGCGCAAATACGCCTCGGCCTGCGCCCGCGTGCGATGATACTGGGTCTGCTCGCCCCTCGCATCGGCGCGGCACGTCCATATTGCATCTGCCGAAGGTTTGCTGGGTGACGGCGCAGATGCCGCCGACCAATCAACAATGATTACGCAATCAAACAAGTTTTTGTCCATTGCGCGGCAGGCAAAGGCCGATGTCCGCAGCAATGAAATCAGCAATCTGGCCAGTATCGTTCAGATCAAGGCGCGGTACGTCAAGGGGGGGTAGCGCGCTGTCGCACGCCACCGCGCGAATGGTGGGATCGCCCGCTTGGATCAGATCATGCCCCGCCTCGGCGCGCCAGACTTCAATTTTGGGGTGACTGTCGCGTTTATACCCCTCGATCAGCACCAAATCGACGGGGGCCAGGCGGGCGATCACCTGCGCTAAGGGAGGCTCGCCCGCGCGGTGTTCCACCATCAGGGCAAAGCGGTGCGCGCCTGCCAAGATCACTTCGTTGGCCCCCGCTGCGCGGTGGCGGTGACTGTCCTTGCCTGGTTGGTCTAGATCAACATCATGATGCACATGTTTGATGGTGGAAACGGTATATCCCCGCGCGGTGAATTCCGCCACCAAACGTTCCATCAGGCTGGTTTTGCCCGCGTTTTTCCAGCCGATAACCCCGTATATTTTCATACCTGCGCCGCCGTGCGCAGCCGCGCTAAATCTTGCGGCGTATTGATATTGTCAAAAGCCGCCTCGTCAGGAAAACTCGCATAGGCCAGCGGATACCGCGTGGCATAATCCATCAACTTGGGGTTTGCTCCCGATTGCAAAAACTGCGCCAAATCATCGCGCAGCGTCACGGGCCAAAGGCCAAAGGTGCCATGCACCCGCCCCGCCCGCGCCAGCGCAATCGTGCCCCCCCCTTCCAGCGAAAGGCGCAGGTGGGCCACCAAATCGCAGGGAAAATGCGGGCAATCCACGGCGGCGCTGGCGATATAATCTGCGCCCAGCGGGGCGGCCCAATCCATCGCGGCCAGCAGCCCTGCCAGCGGGCCAAGCGGCGCGTCATCGACCAAAATCGGCAGGCCTGTTGCCGCCAACTCTGCACCCGAGTTCGATGAAATTGCCAACTGTTCAACCTGAGGTTCCAGCCGCGCAATGGCCAAATCCACCAGGCGCGCCCCACCCAAATCCAGCGTGGCCTTATCAATGCCGCCCAAACGCCGCCCTTGACCGCCTGCCAGAATCACCCCGAAAACCCGCATATCCCGCCCGCTACTTTTGCCGCAGGCTAGGGGGCCAGCCCCGCCGCCGCAAGCGCTGCGGTATCATCTTCATCGATAAAGATCACACCATGGCTTTTGTCGACGGTTGCGTCGGTGATCACGGCACGGCTTACATAGGCGTTTTTGCCAAAAGCCTCTTCCAATTGCAGCGGCCAATAGGTCGTTCCGATATGCTCGAAGCCTTGAACGCGCCCCAAAATCCGCGAGATGGAATTGGCACAATGCGCCTTTGACACAGCCCCATTGGATTTCACCGCCACCAACAGTTGTTCGGCTACCGCTGGAGAGACAAACATCGTTTGCGTGCGCACAAAATGCGTCTCGCGGGCGTGATAATCCTTGTAGGCGTTCATTCGCATCGGACTTGCCCCATACAGAACATCGCCGCGTTCAGGCATAAACCGCAGCTTGAACGATCCCGCAGGATCGAACAGCACGGTTTCAGACCCGTTCACCAGCAACGCCGAATGTGCCCCAGCCCCAGACCGCGTGTTCACAACCGTAAACAGCGTGATCGAACTTGGCCCGCCGGACACATACCGCGCCTGCGCAAGGGCTGCGTCATCCGCCACCATGTTCTGACCGCCCCCGCAAGCGGCCAGCATCAACAAAGCGACAGCAGCAAATGCGCGCAGCATCATGGAGGACGTCCTTTTAATGACTTAGCCGTTGGCCAGCGCCAAAAACACCAAGGTTCCCAGCGAAATGATTGTTCCCCAAGTCACAAAGCGGATGAAATTCGCAAAGGTTTTTTCCTGAACTTTGGCATCCATGCTACCAGGCTTGTGTTCGGCCATGTCTTTTTCCCTCAAAAGCTGACTTTTACAAGTGCAATAGTGCATTCTGCGGTCGTTGTCACGCGCACTTGTTCAACTTTATCAAGCCAATGGAAAGAATTTACACTGCTTTGTCGGCGCTTTATCGGCGCGTTGCGGGCGGTGCGCAAACACCTAGGCCGACCCGTCGCCCGCCTCGCCGCCCTGCC
>CAMAWZ010000025.1 GCA_945861995.1 Pseudorhodobacter antarcticus | reverse complement strand
ATGCCCGTAAAATTCTTAAGTTGCCCAGAACGTGCCTTTTTGTACAGACCCTTCACATCGCGTTTTTCCGCCTCGTCCAGCGTCGTGTCGATATGTATTTCGATGAACTCACCTGGTTGCATCATCGCGCGCACCATGTCGCGTTCCGCGCGGAAGGGCGAGATAAAGGCGGTGATCACAATCAGGCCCGCATCTGTCATCAGTTTGGCCACTTCGCCCACACGGCGGATGTTCTCGACGCGGTCGGCGTCGGTAAAGCCAAGGTCTTTGTTCAGCCCGTGGCGCACGTTATCGCCGTCCAAAAGGAAGGTATGGCGGTTCATCCGCGCCAGTTTGCGTTCGACAATATTGGCAATTGTCGATTTTCCCGCACCCGACAGACCTGTCAGCCACAATACAGCAGGCTTTTGGTTTTTAATCCCTGCGTGGTGTTCGCGCGAAATGTCGGTGGCCTGCCAATGCACATTTTGCGCCCGCCGCAGCGAGAAGTGGATCATGCCCGCCGCCACAGTGGCATTGGTCATCTTATCAATCAGGATGAACCCACCCAGATCATGGTTATGGGCATAGGCCTCGAACGGAATGGCGCGGTCGGTGGTGATGTTGCACACGCCGATTGCGTTAAGATCCAAGGTTTTTGCGGCCAAATGCTCCATCGTATTGACGTTGACCTGATATTTTGGCTGGCCCACGGTGGCCGATACTGTTTGCGTGCCAATTTTCAGCCAATAGGGCCGACCTGGCAGCATTTCTGCCTCGTCCATCCAGACTATGGTGGTTTCAAACTGGTCAGACACTTCGGTTGGCGCGTTGGCGGCAGTAATCACCTGCCCGCGCGAACAGTCGATCTCGTCTGCAAAGCATAGCGTCACCGATTGGCCCGCCACCGCCTGCTGCAAATCACCGTCCAGCGTCACAATGCGCGAGATGGTGGATGTTTTACCCGAAGGCAGCACCCTGATCTCGTCGCCTTGGGCAATTGTGCCCGTGGCAATCAGCCCCGCAAAACCGCGAAAATCTAAGTTGGGGCGGTTGACCCACTGCACAGGCATACGGAACGGCTTGGCTTGGTCGCTGGTTGCGTCCACCTCAACCGTTTCCAGATGCGGCAGCAGGGCAGGGCCGTGATACCAAGGCATATGGTCACTGTTTGCCGTAATGTTGTCGCCCTTAAACCCCGAAATCGGCATAGACGTAAAATCGGTAATGCCAATGCTGGCGGCAAAGGCAGTATAATCGGCGACAATCGCTTCATAGACGGCTTTGTCATAGCCCACCAAATCCATCTTGTTCACCGCCAGCACCACATTCTTGATGCCAATCAGCTTTACCAGATAGCTGTGGCGGCGCGTTTGGGTCAGCACGCCTTTGCGCGCGTCAATCAAGATCACAGCCAAATCGGCAGTGGATGCGCCCGTCACCATATTGCGGGTGTATTGTTCATGGCCCGGGGTGTCGGCCACGATAAACTTACGCTTTTCCGTCGCGAAAAAGCGGTAGGCCACGTCAATGGTAATGCCCTGTTCCCGCTCGGCCGCCAGACCATCCACCAAAAGGGCGAAGTCAATTTCTTGGCCCTGCGTGCCCACCTTTTTGCTGTCGGCCTCCAATGCGGCAAGTTGATCTTCAAAGATCATCTTGCTGTCATACAAAAGGCGGCCAATCAGCGTGGATTTACCATCATCCACCGACCCGCAGGTGATAAACCGCAGCATTGTCTTGTGCTGATGCACTTCAAGATAGGCGTCGATGTCAGACGCGATCAGATCGTCGGTTTTGTAAATCTGGCTCATCAGAAATACCCCTCTTGTTTCTTTTTCTCCATCGATGCGGCTTGGTCTTTGTCAATCGCGCGGCCTTGCCGTTCGGATGTGGTGGTCAGCAGCATTTCTTGAATAACTTCGGGCAGCGTTTTGGCAGTGCTTTCTACAGCGCCTGTCAGCGGATAGCAGCCCAGCGTGCGAAAACGGATCGATTTCATCACTGGCACTTCGCCTGGGTTCAGCGGAAAGCGGTCATCATCCACCATCAGCGTCAGGCCGTCACGTTCCACCGTGGGGCGCGGGGCGCTGAAATACAGGGGAACAATTTCAATGCCTTCCAGATGGATGTATTGCCAGATGTCCAGCTCTGTCCAATTCGAAATCGGGAAGACCCGCATTGATTCGCCCTTGGCTTTGCGCGCGTTATACAGGTGCCACAATTCGGGGCGCTGGTTTTTGGGGTCCCAGCGGTGGTTGGCGGTGCGGAATGAAAACACACGTTCCTTGGCGCGGGATTTTTCCTCGTCGCGGCGCGCGCCACCAAAGGCAGCATCAAAGCCGTGCAGATCAAGCGCCTGTTTCAGACCTTCGGTTTTCCACATATCAGTGTGCACTGGGCCGTGATCAAAGGGGTTGATCCCGCGGGCTTTGGCCTCGGGGTTTTGGTGCACAAGCAGCTGCATTCCCGCCTCGCCGGCAGCCTTTGACCGCAGGGCGTACATCTCGCGGAATTTCCATGTGGTATCGACGTGCAGCAGCGGGAATGGCGGCGGCGCGGGGTAGAACGCCTTTTTCGCCAAGTGCAGCATAACAGCGCTGTCTTTGCCGATGGAATACAGCATGACGGGGCGTTCAGCCTCTGCCACAACTTCGCGCAAGATATGGATCGACTCGGCCTCTAGGCGGCGCAGGTGGGTCAAAGATTGGGTCATGGGATGCTCATCTAATTGATCTGCGTTGCATTTAGGGGCGGCGGCGGCAAATTTACCTCCCATATGGGAGGTATTTGTGCTATTTCCGCGAAATGAGAGCGGATGACAGTGATATTTTGGTTGCTCTATACCGCAGCGCGCAGGACTCTCCTGCGTGGACGGGATTTCTGCGCGCGCTCGCGGCCCGCACTGGGGCGACGGTTGCACATCTGGTGGCGCAGCGCGAAGGCGAACTGCCCCAAGCTTTCGGCCAGGGCGCGCTTCCACTTACTGGTGACGCCTTGGCGCGGATGCGCTATCTGCGGCCTTATTCGGGCGATGACATGGCCGCAGCGCAGCCCTTTCGCGCCCTGCGCGTGCGCGCCGAAGGTGGCGGTGATGCTTGGGTTATTGTGGTGCGGCAGGGCGACGATTTTGCGTCATCCACTTCAGCCGTGCTGTCTGGTCTTGCGCCGCATATCGCCCTAGCGGCGGCGCAGTTCTGGCGGCAAGAGCGAGCGCTGGCGGGCCAATCAGCAGCGCAGAATATGGCAGATCGCTTGGGAATTTCTTGGGTTTTGCTGGGCGGCAACGGAGCTGCGATTTTGACCAGCGATACAGTGCCGCTGGGTCTTTTGATCGGGGATAAACTGCGCCTTGCCCAAACCGCGCAGCGCCAATTGACCCAGCAGATTTCATCTTATGCACAAGGTCAAAACACCAAACCAATGGCCATGATCATTGGGTCGCGCCAAGCGCTTTTGGTGCCATTTTCGGCGCATGGCGCGGTTGCGATTCTTTATCTGCTGCATGCCAAACCAGCCCCAGATCAGGCATGGCCAATACTGGCCGACATTTTCGCCCTAACCCCAAACGAGGCGCGATTTGCCGCTGAACTGGCGGGCGGCAAAACTATCGCGCAGGCGGGCGCGGCGCTGGGATTTACAGTAGAAACCGCGCGCCACTATTCGAAACAGCTTTACGCCAAATTGGGTGCAGCAGGGCAGGTCGAGGTCGTTCGCCGTATCGAAAACAGTGTCTACAGGCTGCTTTAGACACTGTTTTGACGCGCCAGAAACCCATGCACAATATCCAGCACATTGCGCGCGGCCAGCGGCATTGCCCCTTCGCGCCGTGTCAGAATACTAAACGGCAACTCGGCAATGCCAAGATCGGTTTTCAGGCGCACCAAAGCGCTATCGCCATCCCCCGCAAATTGCGCGGCCACTGCCGACGATAGCGGCGCGATAGCATTGCTTTGCTGAAGCAGCGCCAGCGTTAGCAAAAACGAAGAGGTGGTCAGCCGCTGGCTGGGCGGCGGATATCCAAGTTGCGCAATGCGCGCGAAAACAGCATCTGCCAAGGGAATCCCGCGGCTGGGCAGCACC
This sequence comes from Pseudorhodobacter antarcticus, assembly GCA_945861995.1. Classification (GTDB taxonomy): domain Bacteria; phylum Pseudomonadota; class Alphaproteobacteria; order Rhodobacterales; family Rhodobacteraceae; genus Cypionkella; species Cypionkella antarctica_B. The sequence continues at coordinate 10,338 of CAMAWZ010000025.1, read as the reverse complement.
CAATCAAATACAGTCAAATCTTGCATCGTTAAATCGGGCTTCTGTGCCAAAGGATGCGATCTGCGCACGACCAATTCTACAGGCTCGGCCGCCACCTCTTGGGCGATAACTGCGCTTGCGTCGGCCCCTGCGGGAATACGGGCAATGATGAAATCCATCTTGCCATCCAAAAGCTGGCCAAACAGAATATCCGAAGGCGCAACTGCCACATCAATTTGAATATTCGGATAAGCAAAACGTGCTTCCCGCACGGCAGGCAAAACAATATCCAGCGCTGGTGCTGTCACCGCGCCAATCGACACTTGGCCGAAACTGCCTTTGCCAAATGCGTCAACCTCGTGGGCGGTGTCGCGCAACTCCATCAATATCCGCGCCGCCCGCGCCGCTAGGGCGCGGCCAACCTCGGTCAGTTCCACACCGCGGCCCGACCGAATATGCACCGCATAGCCGCAAATCTTTTCCACCTCGGCCAACAGCCGCGAGGCGGCGGGCTGCGTAATTCCCAGTGCATGGGCCGCCTGCCCAATATGCGCCGTATCGGCAAAAGCCGCCATCATCCGCAGATGTGACAGCTTAAGCCCCCTAGACATTAAGATGTTGTGTAAGTTTGGATTAGTCATATCATTTTCGATATATATTCATGCTTAAACATGATTTGACGGATATAAATGCCAATGACAAGAGTCCGTCCACCTTGCGGCGTTGGCCCGCAGGTTAATTGTCAGTCGCTTTGCGACACTGGGAGGAACCATGACACTATCCAGACGCGCGCTTTTGGCGCTGGGCGTTGCTGCATCCATGATCGGCGCACCCGCAGTTTCCTTTGCCCAAGATAAAGGCACCGTTGGTATTTCTATGCCAACAAAATCGTCGTCCCGCTGGATTTCGGACGGTGATTCGATGGTGAAGCAGTTCACCGAAGCAGGCTATGGCACCGATCTGCAATACGCAGAAGATGACATTCCAAACCAGTTGGCCCAGATCGAAAACATGATCACTAAGGGTGTGAAGGTTCTGGTTATTGCGGCAATTGATGGCACCACGCTGTCGAACGCTTTGGATAACGCCGCCGCCGCTGGCATCAAAGTGATCGCCTATGACCGTCTGATCCGCGATTCGGGCAGCGTTGATTACTACGCAACCTTTGATAACTTCAAAGTTGGCGTGCAGCGGGCGACCAGCTTGGTCGCAGGCCTGAAAGAGTGTTTTGGCGATGTAAAGCCGTGGAACGTCGAGTTGTTCGGCGGCAGCCCAGACGATAACAACGCCTTCTTCTTCTACAACGGCGCAATGTCGGTTCTAGACCCGCTGATCGCTTCGGGTGATATCGTTATTGGTTCGGGCCAAGTGGGCATGGACGTTGTCGGCACCCTGCGTTGGGATGGCGCTGTGGCCCAAGCCCTCATGTATAACATCTTGTCGGCCAACTATGGCGACAAGCCCGTCCACGGCGCTCTGTCGCCTTATGATGGTCTGTCGATCGGTATCCTATCCTCGCTGAAGGGCGTGGGCTATGGTTCGGGCGATTTGATGATGCCAATCGTCACGGGCCAAGACGCCGAAATTCCATCGGTTAAATCGATGATCGCGGGCGAGCAGTATTCGACCGTGTTCAAAGACACCCGCACGCTGGCTGGCGTGACGGTCAAGATGGTAGACGCGCTGCTTTCGGGCGGCGAGCCTGAAATCAACGATACGTCAACCTATGACAACGGCGTGAAAGTGGTTCCATCCTATTTGCTGGAACCTGTTTCGGTGAACCTGACCAACTATGAAGAAGTTCTGGTTGGTTCGGGCTATTACACCGCCGATCAAGTGAAGTAACAAAGCGTCTATGCCCGCCCCATCACCCCGGTTGGGGCGGACATAGATTTTGGGGGGAAACATGGCTGCTTTGCTAGAAATGCGGGGGATCACCAAGGTCTTCCCAGGTGTTCGCGCGCTGGATAACGTGACCCTTACTGTCGAAGAGGGCGAAATTCACGCCATTTGCGGCGAAAACGGCGCGGGCAAATCCACCCTGATGAAGGTGCTGTCGGGCATCTATCCGCACGGCAGCTATGACGGCGAAATCATTTACGATGGCGCTGTTCTTGCCAACCGATCCATCCGCGATTCGGAAGCCAAGGGCATTATCATCATTCACCAAGAACTGGCGCTGGTGCCGCTGCTGTCGATTGCTGAAAACCTGTTTTTGGGCAACGAAGTGGCTGGCAAAAGCAGTCTTGGACGCGGTGTCATTTCTTGGCCCGAAACATTCCAAAAAACCGAACGATTGCTGGCAAAAGTGGGGCTAACCGATGCCCCCACCACCAAGGTGGAAAAGCTGGGCGTTGGCAAACAGCAACTGATCGAAATTGCCAAGGCGCTGGCGAAAAACGTGCGCCTTTTGATTTTGGACGAACCCACCGCCGCCTTGCAGGAAAATGACAGCCAAAAGCTGCTGGATTTGCTGCTCGAGTTAAAGGCGCAGGGCGTCACCTCGATCATCATTTCGCATAAACTGAACGAAATCAATCGCGTGGCAGATCGTGTTACAGTTATCCGCGATGGGGCGTCTATTTCAACATTGGATAAGGCCGACATCACCGAAGACCGCATCATCCGCGATATGGTGGGCCGCGATATGGCCAACCGCTATCCCGCACGCACATCAAACGTGGGCGAAGTGCTGCTAGAAGTGCAAGATTGGAACGTCTGGCACCCCGAACAGGCGGGGCGGCAGATGATTAAGAATGTGGCGTTGAATGTGCGGCGCGGCGAGATTGTGGGCATTCCGGGCCTGATGGGCACGGGCCGCACGGAACTGGCGATGAGCCTGTTTGGCCGCAGTTATGGTAAGAATATTTCGGGCCAGGTCAAAATGGCGGGGCGCGCGGTAGATTGCAGCACCGTGTCATCGGCCATTGCAGCGGGCCTGTCCTATGTGACCGAAGACCGCAAATCGCTGGGGCTGGTGTTGGAAGAACCAATTGTGCGCAATATCAGCCTTGCCAATCTGGAAGGTGTTTCCACGCGCGGCGTTTTGGATGCGCGGCGCGAGACGCAGGTGGCGGACAGCTACCGCGACCAACTGGCCATTCGCACCCCTTCTGTATTTCAAAAGGTGGTCAATCTTTCGGGCGGCAATCAGCAAAAGGTGGTGCTTTCCAAATGGCTGTTCACCGATCCGCAAGTGTTGATTTTGGACGAGCCGACGCGCGGCATTGATGTTGGCGCAAAGTTTGAAATCTATTCAATTATGAACGATTTGGCAGATCAGGGGCGCGGAGTTTTGATGATCTCGTCTGAAATGCCCGAACTGTTGGGCATGTGCGACCGCATCTATGTGATGAATGAAGGCGCGATTGTGGGGGAATTGACCCGCGCCGAGGCCAGCCAAGAAAAGATCATGGCCCTGATCCTGACGGGCAAAGAAACGCAGACCAAAAACGGTGGTGAAAACGGCCGCAAAACCAAGGGAAGGGCCGCGTAAATGGCACAGGATCAAGATATGACCGCGCGTCTGGGCGCGCATTTGCGCGAGAATGGCATGTTGATGGCGCTGGTGGCCATTGTGCTGTTCTTTACAGTGGTGGTTCAACTGACGCTGGGGGTAGATTTTCTATCGGCGCAAAACATCACCAACCTTTTCTTGCAAAATTCTTACGTCATCATCATGGCGCTGGGTATGCTGCTGGTTATCGTCGCGGGCCATATCGATCTGTCTATTGGCAGTGTCGTGGGCTTTACAGGCGCTGTGGCCGCCGTGCTGACGGTGAATATGGGCCTGCCCGTTTATGTGGTTATTCCCGCCGTCTTGTTTGTGGGAATGCTGATTGGCGCGGCGCAGGGGTACTGGATTGCCTACTGGCGCATCCCATCGTTTATTGTCACCTTGGCGGGGATGCTGGTGTTTCGCGGCCTAACGCTGTGGCTGTTGAACGGGCAAAACATTGGCCCCTTCCCAAAAAGCTTTCAGTCGCTGTCCACGGGTTTCATTCCCGATGTGTTTGGCGTGGATAAACCGAATATGACAGCGCTGGCCATTGTGGTTTTGGCCGCGCTTGTCATCATTTTTATCAGTTGGCGCGCGCGCAAAAGCGATGTCACCTTTGGCATCGCCCCCGAACCGATGATCATGTTTGCCATCCGCAACCTGATCGTCGCGGCCGCTTTGATTTTTGTGGGCTACAAACTGGCCACATTTCGCGGGCTGCCCAATGTGGTGATCGTGCTGTCGATCCTGACGATTGTTTATGCGTTTTTCACAGAAAACACCGTTATGGGGCGGCGAATTTACGCGCTGGGCGGCAATGAAAAGGCGGCCAAACTGTCGGGGATCAAGACCGATCGTTTGGTATTTTTGACCTTTGTGAATATGGGCGTTTTGGCGGCGCTGGCGGGCATGATTGTGGCCGCGCGGCTGAATTCGGCCACGCCCAAGGCGGGCGGCGGGTTTGAACTTGATGTGATTGCGGCGGTGTTTATCGGCGGCGCGTCCATGTCGGGCGGCGTGGGTAAGATTATCGGTGTTGTGGTGGGCGCCCTTATTATGGGCGTTATGAACAATGGTATGTCGATTTTGGGCATAGGTATTGATTACCAACAGGTCATCAAAGGGCTGGTCTTGCTGGCCGCTGTGATCTTCGACGTTTACAACAAAAATAAGTAGGGCATCATGTTTATCAGCCAAATCTTAGACGAAGCTGGCCAGATCGCTGTTGTCGTGCGCGATGGCGGCGAGGCGGCCTTGGTGAATGGTGCAGCCAGCAGCTATGCCCTTGCGGTTGAGGCGGCGCAAAGCGGGCGCGGGTTGCGCGATGTTATCATGGCGCGCGGGCTTGGCGCAGCGGTGAACCTGCCCGCTTTGGCCGCCGCTGGGCGCATGGCGCTGCCCATAACCCACCCCGACCTTGCCCATATGCACCTAACGGGCACGGGGCTTACCCATTTGGGTTCGGCCGCTGCCCGTGATGCGATGCACACCAAATTGCAGGGCGCAGACCTGTCTGATTCGATGAAGATGTTTCAGATGGGTTTGGCCGATGGCAAACCAGATGCGGGCACAATCGGCGTGCAGCCTGAATGGTTTTATAAGGGTAACGGCCACAACGCCGTGGCCCCAAACGCCCCGCTGAACGCCCCCGCCTTTGCGCTGGATGGCGGGGAAGAACCCGAAATTGCGGGCATTTATCTGATTGATGGCGCAGGCAACCCGCGCCGCATTGGCTGGTCGGTCGCGAACGAGTTTTCCGATCATGTTACCGAACGGATCAATTACCTATACCTTGCCCATTCCAAACTGCGGCCCGCCAGCTTTGGCCCCGAAATTCTGATCGGCGATCTGCCCGATGATATTCGCGGGACAAGCCGCATTTTGCGCGATGGTCAAATTGTTTGGGAAAAGCCGTTTCTGTCGGGCGCAGCCAATATGTCGCACAGCTTTGCCAATTTGGAACACCACCATTTCAAATATGACGTGTTCCGCCGGCCTGGTGATCTGCATGTGCATATGTTTGGCACCGCAACCCTGTCTTTTGCTGATAATTTTGCCACGCAGACAGGCGATGTTTTTGAAATTGATGCGCCGCAATTGGGCCTGCCCCTGCGCAATCCTTTAGGTCAAGATATCGATCTTGGCATGATTTCCATAACCGCTTTGTGAGGATGACATGACTTTCAAACCCGCCCCATGGCCCCGCAAGCTGCGTTCGCAAGAATGGTTCGGCGGCACGACCAAAGACGCGATCTATCATCGCGGCTGGATGAAAAATCAGTGCTTTCCGCCCGATTTGTTCGATGGCCGCCCTGTGATTGGCATTTTGAACACATGGTCAGAGCTAACCCCCTGCAACGCGCATCTGAACGATCTTGCGCAGCGGGTGAAACACGGCATTTACGAGGCGGGCGGTTTCCCCGTGGAAGTGCCTGTGTTTTCCGTATCCGAGTCAGCGTTTCGCCCCACGGCGATGATGTTCCGCAATTTGGCGGCAATGCAGGTGGAAGAGGCGATGCGCAGCCAACCGATGGATGGCTGCGTTTTGCTGGTGGGCTGCGATAAAACCACCCCCAGCCTGCTGATGGCGGCGGCCAGTACCGATATTCCGTCAATCGTGGTGACAGGCGGGCCGATGCTGAACGGCTATTACAAAAATGAACGTGTCGGCAGCGGCACGCATTTGTGGAAGTTTTCCGCAGCGGTCGCCGCTGGCACGATGTCGCGCGAAGAATTTGTCGAGGCTGAGGCATCCATGTCGCGCAGTCCCGGGTCGTGCAACACCATGGGCACTGCCAGCACGATGGCCTCTATGGCCGAAGCGCTGGGCATGGCCCTATCGGGCAATGCGGCCATTCCCGCCGTAGACAGCCGCCGCCGCGTGATGGCGCAGCTGACGGGGCGGCGCATTGTGCAGATGGTCAAGGATGATCTGAAACCATCCGATGTGATGACCAAGCAAGCGTTCGAAAACGCAATCCGCACCAATGCCGCCATTGGCGGCAGCACCAACGCCGTGATCCACCTGCTGGCCATGGCGGGCCGCGCGGGCATTGATCTGACGCTGGACGATTGGGATCGCTGCGGGCGCGATGTGCCGACAATTGTCAACCTGATGCCTTCGGGCAAATACCTGATGGAAGAGTTTTTCTATGCAGGCGGTCTGCCCGTGGTCATCAAACGCCTTGGCGAAGGTGGGCTGCTGCACAAAGACGCGCTGACCGTGTCGGGTGAGACGATTTGGGATCAGGTCAAAGATGTGCAAAACCACAATGAAGAGGTGATTTTGCCCACCGATAAGGCGCTGACCAAATCGGGCGGTATCGTGGTGCTAAAGGGCAATTTGGCCCCCAAGGGCGCAGTGCTGAAACCCTCTGCCGCGACACCGTCCCTGATGGTGCATCGCGGGCGGGCGGTCGTGTTTGAAGACATCGAGGATTACAAAGCCAAGATCAACGACGAGGCTTTGGATATTGACGAAACCTGCGTCATGGTGCTGAAAAACTGCGAGCCAAAGGGCTATCCCGGCATGGCAGAGGTGGGCAATATGGGACTGCCGCCCAAAGTGCTGCGCAAGGGTATCACCGATATGGTGCGCATTTCGGATGCGCGTATGTCGGGCACGGCCTTTGGCACAGTGTGCCTGCACACCTCGCCCGAAGCGGCGGCGGGCGGCCCGCTGGCCGTGGTGCAAAACGGTGATATGATCGAGCTTGATGTGCCAAACCGCCGCCTTCACTTAGATATTTCCGATGCCGAACTCGCCGCGCGTCTGGCCAAATGGCAACCGCGCGATGCAGGCCCAGCATCGGGCTATGCGATGCTGCACCACCGCCATGTGCAAGGCGCCGATACGGGCGCGGATTTAGATTTTCTAAATGGCAGCCGTGGCAACGCTGTGGGCAAGGATTCGCACTGATGCCGCGCTTGATCGCATTGATAGGCATCGGCAAGATCGCCCTAGATCAGCATGTGCCCGCCCTTGCCGCCAGCCCCGATTGGGAACTGGCCGCCACTGTGTCGCGCAGTGGCACCGTGGCGGGCGTGCAAAGCTATACCGATTTTGCCGATATGCTGGCCAAAAACCCCGATATTGGCACAGTTTCCCTGTGTATGCCGCCCGCTCCCCGCTTTGATTACGCCCATGCCGCGCTGATGGCGGGGCGCAATGTGATGTTGGAAAAACCCCCCGGCGCCAGCTTGGCCGAGGTTTACGCGCTGGAACAGTTGGCGCAGGACAAGGGTCTAACCCTGTTTGCCACTTGGCATTCGCGCATGGCCCATGCTGTGGCCCCCGCCAAGGCATGGCTGGCAGATACCACCATCACCCGCGCGCTTATCACATGGCGCGAGGATGTGCGCAAATGGCATCCGGGGCAGGATTGGGTGTTTCAGGCGGGCGGCATGGGTGTGTTTGACCCTGGCATCAACGCCCTGTCGATCCTAACGGAAATCCTGCCGCGCCCTGTGCATGTGCGGGCGGCGGAACTGACCTTTCCAAGCAATTGCCAAACGCCCATCGCCGCAAGCTTAACCTTTTCAGGCAATGTCAGCGCCGATTTTGACTGGCGGCAGGAAGGCCCGCAAACTTGGGATATTGCTATCGATACGCCCAAGGGGCAGCTTTATTTGCGCATGGGCGGCAATGTGCTGGAGATTGATGGTAAGGTTCAGGCGGGGAAAAATTCGATCATGGGTGAATACCCCGCCCTGTATGCCCGCATGGCAAAACTGGTGAAAACAGGTGCCAGCGATGTTGATCTTGCCCCGATGATCCATGTCGCCGATGCATTGACCCTTGGCATCCGTATTCAGACCGAAGCCTTTTACCTTTAGGCATGTTAGACACAAATTTTGTTAGGATAGAAAATGCTGACAGGACATCACCTGATTGCGGGGCAGTGGGTTGCGGGGCAGGATACGTTTATATCTTCGCCTGCCAGCGGCGAAGGCTTTGCATTTGCCGTTGGCACGCCTGCCAATGTTGATGCAGCCGCGCGCGCTGCCGAAGCCGCCTTTCCGATTTATAGCGCGCTGCCGCGCGAGGTTCGGGCCCAGTTTTTGGAAGAAATCGCGGCGCAAATTGATGCGCGCGGTGATGCAATTACCGCCCATGGCAGCGCTGAAACGGGCCTGCCCGAAGCGCGTCTTGTGGGCGAGCGTGGCCGCACCACGGGCCAGTTGCGCCTGTTTGCGGGCCATATCCGCAAAGACGGATATCTGGATTTGCGCCGTGACGCCGCCTTGCCTGATCGCACGCCCCTGCCGCGCCCAGATATTCACATGATTCAACAGCCTATTGGCCCCGTTGGCGTGTTTGGCGCATCGAACTTTCCACTGGCGTTTTCGGTGATGGGGGGCGACAGCGCTTCGGCCCTTGCGGCGGGTTGCCCTGTGGTGGTTAAGGGTCATTCCGCACACCCTGCCACATCGGAAATCGTGGCGCAGGCCGTGCATGCGGCCATTGAAAAACTGGGTCTGCCCAAAGGTGTGTTTTCCCTTGTTCAAGGCGGGCGGCGTGATGTGGGCGAGGCGCTGGTACAGCATCCGCTGATCAGTGCCGTTGGGTTTACGGGCAGTCTGGCTGGCGGTCGCGCATTGTTTAACCTATGCGCCGCGCGGCCCGATCCTATCCCGTTCTTTGGCGAACTTGGCAGCGTGAACCCGATGTTTATTTTACCGCAAGCGCTTGCCGCCCGCAGCGCAGCTATTGCCGCAGGATGGGCTGGCAGCCTGACCATGGGCGCAGGGCAGTTTTGCACCAACCCAGGCATTGGCGTTGTAAGTGACGGGCCACAGACAGACGGCTTTATTTCGGCTCTAACCGCCGCGTTAGACCCTGTTTTGCCGCAAACAATGCTGACTGACGGCATTGCAGACGCCTACCGCGCAGGCGCTGCGCGTATGGCCCATGCAGGGGCAAAACCTGTGCTGGAACGCCCCGAGGATGGCCGCCGCGCCAGCCCATATCTGTATCAGGTGACAGGGGCGGAATGGCTGGCAAGCCCAGATTTGGCTGAAGAAGTATTTGGCCCCTTGGCCCTGCTGATCCGCGCCAAAGATGCCGCCGAAATGCTGCAGATCGCACAAGCGCTTCAAGGCCAGTTGACCTGCACTTTGCATCTGGATGCGGGCGATATGGCACTGGCGCAAAGCCTGATGCCCGTACTGTCGCGCAAAGCGGGTCGTGTTTTGGCCAATGGCTTCCCGACAGGCGTCGAGGTGTGCGATGCCATGGTGCATGGCGGGCCTTATCCTGCGTCGACCAATTTTGGGGCAACATCGGTCGGAACCCTGTCTATCCGCCGTTGGCTGCGGCCCGTGTCGTACCAAAATATGCCCCCCGAATTGCTGCCAGAAGCGCTGCGCAGCCTCTAGCCCAAAGCCGCTGCAATTGTTATGCAGCGGCATGCGGCAGACCTTAGTCCAGATACATCATGCCAAAACCGAGGCGGGCGAATTACGGCCCGACCCGGCGCAACTGGCTGTTTTGGCACTGCTAGAGCCTATTCGCGCATGGTTAGAGGCGCAGGCCACTGCAAAACCCAAAGGGCTGACCGCGCTGTTTCGCAAGCCTTCTACCCCGCCCAAGGGTTTGTATCTGTGGGGCGGGGTGGGGCGCGGCAAATCTATGGTCATGGATCTGTTCTTTGCCGCCACTGAAATTTCGGCAAAGCGGCGCGTGCATTTTCATGCCTTTATGCAGGAAATTCATCACGCGATGCATCAGGTGCGCAAAACGGGCGCAGATGATGCGCTGGCCCCCGTTGCCGCCGACATCGCCAGCCGTGTGCAACTGCTGGCTTTTGACGAAATGCAAATCACCGACATTGCCGATGCAATGATCGTGGGGCGGCTGT